>JANWKU010000132.1 GCA_025451215.1 Terriglobales bacterium | reverse complement strand
CCCGTAGTTGCCAGCGCGTTTGCGGTTGGCTTTCTAATCACTCCCCTGCTCGTGAATGTAAGCCGCAAATTCCTATTGGCCTGCGGAGCGTTGCTGGGTATTGAAATCGTTGTTGGAACCTGGGGGTTTGTCCTCCACTGCCTGAACAACCTGCATGGACCTTCCATTCATGCTTTTGACAATTTTATTTATGGCGCGCCGCCTTTCGCCCCTCTGCTCTTCCCAAATCTCGCTATCCTTGGGTTAATTGCCCTTTGGCGATTGCTTGCGCCGCAGCCCTCAGATTCTGCTGCCTGAAAATTTTGCCAAGGCCTATGCGCCTTTTATGCATCCAAGCATGCAAGCAGCGCGGGGCTACACCTCCGGCGATAGGAGAAACAAGTGCGTACAGTCCATCAAAGGGTAATTTGGATTGCGATGGTAGCGGCAGCAGCAGTTGTGCTGGCGGCGTGCCCGCCACACGAAAGCATCGCCAGAATTAACCACGATCCGGGACGATTTGCCGGAAGGGAGATTACCCTAGCCGGGCGTGTCACCAATTCGTTCGGCGCGATGGGAAACGGCGTTTTTGAGATCGAAGACGGCACCGGGAAAATCTGGGTATTCACCGACCGCTTTGGCATTCCGGGCCGCGATGCGCGGGTTGCCGTTACTGGCCGAATTGAGCAGGGATTCAGCTTTCACGGCCATAACTATGCCATGGTCCTGCGGGAAACGCACCGCCGCCACGACGCGTATTGAATTAGCTCTCTGCTAAATCCAGCAGGAGCGCTCACACGTTGTTACTTCCCGCACCAGACTATCGGTACGGGATATTTCTCAAACGCATGGTCGGCGGTAAGAATTGCCATTTCTTCTGTCAATGCTTGCGCAACCAGCAAGCGGTCGAAGGGATCAGCATGGTGAAGCGGAAGATCATAAACTTTCGCCGCATGTATATGCGTTATGGCAAGAGAGCGCAGCCCTTGTTTGGCCATAAACTCCGGGACACATCTTGCAGGGGATGCGGAGAGTTGCAATTTGCCCAGACGCATTTTGATGCTTAGCTCCCAGGATGTTATCGCCGAGAGATAAATCTCTTCGCGGCCATTTTCCAGGATGGCACGGCCTTCCTCGCTGATATTCTCCACCGCGCCAATACTCCACATCCAAACCACTGTGTCGAGCAGGTACTTCATTTGCGCCGCTTTCGCTGCGATTTCGCAGGTTTGGGGATTTGTCCCCCGTAAAAAGAGGCAAGTATGTCATCCGGCAACGGCGCATCAAAATCATCCGACACGAATACGTGTTCCCGCGCGAAACCGAGCGGCCGCTTATTGTTTTCCTTTTCGATGGCAACCAGCCGGGCCACGGGAACTCCCGAACGCGCAATGGTGATCTCCTCACCTTGCGCCACTCGCTGCAGCAGGCGAGACAGCTGAGTTTTAGCCTGATATACATTGATTTCCATCTTATGATATTAGTCTAGTCAACTGACTTGGTCAATATTAACTCGGTGAAAGAACTACCATTGTCGGGGTTCGAGAGTCTCCCAACGCTTTTGTTTCGCTCTGCGAGGCCAATTACTTTAGTCATCTATGACTTTGATGACTTTCGCGTCATCCTATTGAGGTTCTTAGGAACCGCAGAATGAATATTGACGATTTGCTTCGCATTGCCATGGAGCGCCGGTCTTCGGACTTACACCTGAAAGTCGGCAACTATCCGCACTTGCGCATTGACGGCGATTTGGTACCGTTGACCGACCAGCCGCGCATCAGCGCAGAGGACATGTTGACCATGGCCTTCAGCATGATGTCTGCCCGGCAGAAGCAAAAATTTAAGGAAACCACGGAAATTGATATGGCCTACGGCGTCGCCGGACTGGGCCGCTTCCGTGTGAACGTTTTCCAGCAGCGCGGCAATGTGGGACTGGTGCTCCGCGTCATTCCCACGAAAATCCGCGCCCTCGATGAACTGTATCTTCCCAAGATCGTGGAACAGATTTGCGACATGCCTCGCGGATTGATTCTGGTAACGGGCGTGACCGGTTCTGGTAAATCCACCACGCTGGCAGCGATGATTGACCGCGTGAATTCCACACGCGCCGAGCACATTATTACTATTGAAGACCCAATCGAATTTCTACATCGCGACAAAAAAGGATACGTAAACCAGCGCGAAGTTGAAGTGGATACTCCGACCTTCAGCTCAGCGCTACGCGCTTCCCTCCGTCAGGATCCAGACGTGATTCTGGTCGGCGAAATGCGCGACATGGAAACCATTGGAACCGCGCTCCATGCCGCCGAAACCGGCCACATGGTCTTTTCCACTTTGCACACGCTGGACGCCGTTGAAACCATCAACCGAATCATTTCCGTCTTCCCTCCTCCGGAGCAGAAGCAGATCCGTCTACAGCTTGCAGCGGTGCTGCGCGCCGTGATCAGTCAGCGATTGGTAAAGCGCAGTGACACCGAAGGCCGCGTGCCAGCGGTCGAAGTGATGATCAATACCGCTTACATTCGGGAGTGCTTGCTGGTCCCGGAAAAGACGCGTTCCATCCGCGACGCCATTGCTTCAGGCACATCGCAATATGGTATGCAGACCTTCGATCAGTCTCTATGGGATTTGTTCCAGGCGGGATTGGTGAACTACGAAACTGCTCTTGAAAACGCCTCCAACGCCGACGACTTCAAATTGCGCATGCAGGGTATTTCGTCTTCATCCGAAGCATCGCGTAATTCCATGCAGGCTGCGGGGTTCGGCGGGCGATAAGGCTTTCCGCATATCTGTTAAAGGGCACGCAAACCAGCGGGCCCTTATTTTTTATAGAATCAGCGGCGATTTCCAGCCTTGCAATCGACAATCCGGCATCTTTAGTAAGCCATCATGGCCGCGTGGCCAATGGCTGCGCTTTCACGTTCTGGCAAACAGCGTAACAATTGCAGCACTTGGTCCAACGAAGACATATCAAACACACGGTCCAGCCGCGTAATTGCGAGCATGGTTTGCACAAACTTCGAGGGGCTGGTGAGCTTGAGTTGAATTCCCTGCCGCCCCGCCCATTCATTTAATGACAGCAACATCGCCAGGCCGCCCGCATCCAGAAATTTGACTTGCGCAAGATCGAGAACAATAATCCGCGCGCTCGCCCGAGAAACTACCGTGCTGCGTAATGTTTGCATAGCTTCACCTCGGACCATCCGGCCCGAGCACCTTAAAATCGCTACATCTCCTGTGTTTTGAATCACTATGTTCAGCATGGCTCACTTCCTGTATCTATCTACGTGGATAGACGCGAATAAGTTCACGTTGTAATCAGCGAATCGGTAAAATCGTGTTAACTCTCTGTAAATAAATGTGAATAGACCATATGGCCTTTTCCCGCCCCAAAAAGCTTTATACCGAGAATGAACTCTACGAATACGCGGTTGGCGCCCTCGGGAGGCGCATGCGGACCGTGGCCGAACTGAAACGGCTGCTGCGGCAACGGGTTGAGGCAGATACTGAAATCGGGCAGACACTGGTGGAGTTGATTATTCGTAAATTGAAAGACCAGGGATATCTGAATGATGCAAAGTATGCGGCGGCGTTTTCTTCCTATCGCCGTGACAACGAGAAATTCGGCCCGCGCCGCGTGATTACGGATTTGAAGATCAAGGGCGTTCACGGCGAGGTGATCGAAAAAGCGGTTGACTCGGCGTATGGAGAAATTGACGAAGAAAAACAGACTCGCGAATATTTGAAGCGCAAGCGCCTGAAAAAGCCGGCAGACCAGAAACAGGCGGCGCGGATTTTTCGTCAGCTTGTTCGCGCGGGTTTTCGTTCAAAGACGATCTTTACGATCCTGAAAAAGTGGGACGTGGAGGAAGAGATGTTGAGCACGTTGGAAGGAGAAGTTCAGGAATAGGCCTAACCCCATACAAACTTCGGATCGAAGTCGATTGCATGTTTTTTGAGGAATGCAAGAAATTCTTGCTGGAAGTCGCGCCGGCGATGATGTTCCGCCTGGTTCTTGATGTAGGTAACCGTGCCCGATTGTTGCGAGATTCCCACCGTGAAAGCGCCATATCCTTCCTGCCAGGCGAATCCTTTCACATGTTTTTCATTCATCCAATGCGATGAAGCGCCTTTCAGGAGTTGCATTGCCTTGGCCAGCGGCATGGTGGCGGGAAGCGAAAGCAGAATGTGCGCATGATCTTCCATCCCGCCCACAATCAGCGCTTTGAATTCGTTTTTTCGGGCTATGCCACCGATAAATTCCCAGAGGCGAGGTTGGATTTCCTTAGGGATGAGTTTTTGGCGCCTCTTGGTTGAGAATACGCAATGCACAAGGCTGGATACATAGGTGTGGGACATGGGGCACCTCGCTGGTTGATTCAAGCGTCCCTACGGGACGCCGTTCACTTTGCTGCACAATTCCCGGCGTTGAAACGCCGGGCTATTTTCGGTTCGCCCCTCACGGGACGTAATTCAAAAACAATCGTAAAATGTCGTGCGGAATGAATTGCACACTGATTTCCCGAAAAAAACCGCAAGCCTCCGCCGCCGAACTCAAAAACCGATGAATCCCAAATCGAGCCGCTCCTCCGAACATAGCCCGCCAGTTCACTGGCGGGTAGACGTAAACCATCAACGGCCGCGTCCCGGAGGGACGCTTGAAATCGTGCCACAATCTGCTAGCGGCGTCTGTGACGGATGAACATCGCCGGAACGACCCTGTGGAGAGCGATGTTAAAATCGAATCCGGGAATCAACGCACATTGATTCCAACAATCCCATGCGGACAGGCTCGCAAATCCGGCGGATGTTCCTGGACTTTTTCGTCCAGAAAGGTCACCGCGAGGTCCACTCCTCTTCGCTCGTCCCGCACAATGATCCCACGTTGCTCTTCACCAATGCGGGGATGAACCAGTTCAAGGACGTTTTTCTTGGGCTGGAAAAGCGTGATTACAACAGCGCGACCTCTTCGCAGAAATGCGTGCGCGCCGGCGGCAAGCATAACGATCTGGAAAATGTTGGCTTCACCAACCGGCATCACACGTTTTTTGAAATGCTGGGGAATTTTTCCTTTGGCGACTACTTCAAAAAGGACGCGATTGCCTACGCCTGGGAGCTGATCACTTCTGACAAGTGGTTTGGGATTGCGAAGGACAAGCTCTACGTCACGATTTTTAACGGCGAAGGCGGCGTGCCCCGCGATGCTGAGGCCTATGACTTGTGGGCCGCGCAGGGAGTCGCAAAAGACCGCATCTTTGAGATGGGCGCGAAAGACAATTTCTGGCAGATGGGTGACAACGGCCCCTGCGGCCCTTGCAGCGAGATTCACTACGACATGGGTGTGCAGGCATCAGAGCAGGGCCATACCGATTGCAGGTTTCCCTGCGATTGCGGGCGTTATGTCGAGATTTGGAACTTGGTCTTTATGCAATTTGACCGAGACGGGAACGGGAAGCTGAATCCGCTGCCGAAGCCCTCAATTGACACAGGCGCGGGCTTGGAGCGTGTGACGGCGGTATTGCAAGGCGTAATTTCGAACTACGACACGGATTTGTTTACGCCGCTGATCAAGCGCGCAGTAGAGCTGACTGAAGCAAAAATGGAACATGTAGCGCCGGGTCAAAGACCCGTCACTACACAAACGGAAAGCTATTCGCACAAATCCGCAGCCTCGCTGCGCGTGATTGCCGATCATGCGCGATCTGCCACATTTCTGATTTCCGACGGAGTGCTACCTTCCAACGAAGGACGCGGTTATGTTCTGCGCAAGATCATCCGCCGCGCAATCACTCACGGGCGTTTGCTGGGGCAAACCAAACCTTTTTTGCACGACATGGTTTTTGCCGTGCGCGATCTGATGCAGGATGCGTATCCAGAATTGAAGGAAATGGCGGAGCGTGTTTCGAAAATTTTACGGGCAGAGGAGACACGGTTCGCGAACACACTGCAAGTCGGGCTCGAACATTTAGAGTTCACAATTAGTGAACATATCCTTCCGAGCGGGGAAAAGGTCTATCCAGGGGTAGGAGCTTTTATGCTTTATGACACTTATGGTCTTCCTCTGGATTTTATTCAAGATGCTGTGCGTGATGCTGGGTTGATCTTTGATCAAACTGGTTTTGACAAAGCTCTTGAGGAGCAACGTACCCGTGCGCGCGCCTCTTGGAAAGGAGCGTCAAAACAAGCAGCCAATCCCGAATATCAAAAGCTTGAGAAAACTGAATTTGAAGGCTATCGGCAGACACGTTCTAGCAATTGTTTAGTGCGCGGTATTTTCAAGCCGGATTCGCCACTAACTAGGGAACTCAATGTTGGAGAAGAAGCTGAAGTAGTTCTTGACCATACTCCTTTCTATGCTGATTCGGGAGGTCAAGTCGGCGATGTCGGGTGGTTTTATGATTCCGAAGGAAATACAGTATTGGCCGACGTATTGGGATGCTTCACACCGGTTCAAGGCGTTCGTTTTCATAGAGTTCGTGCGAGACATCATCTGGAAGCAGGCGACATAGTAACGGCTGTCGTAAATCAAGACATTCGGCTTGCCACCATGCGCAATCACACTGCGACGCATCTGCTGCAAGCCGGCCTACGTGAAATTCTCGGCAAGCATGTGAAGCAGGCGGGATCGCTCGTTGCGCCGAATCATCTGCGTTTTGACTTTTCGCACTTCACCGCCGTGGCCGACGAAGAGTTGCAGGACATCGAAGACCTCATCAACAAAGAAGTCTTGCGCAACCAAAAAGTCGAAGTCATTGAAAACGTGCCCATTGACGTCGCCGTAAACGAATATCACGCGATGGCGCTCTTCGGCGAAAAGTATGGCGACAAAGTCCGCGTCATCAAGATCGGAGACTTCTCTACCGAACTTTGCGGTGGCACCCATACCGGAGCGACCGGCGAAATTGGCCTCATCAAGATTTTGAAAGAAGGCAGCGTTTCTTCTGGAGTGCGCCGTGTTGAGGCGATTACAGGTGAAGGGTCGCTGCAGCACTTCCGCAAAGATCATCAATTGGAAAATGTTGTTGCGAGTTTCGTTGGTCCCACCCTAGCCGCAAAAAGCGCGGCTAAGGGTGGGGCAACCTCGCATAAGGTTGGCGCACACGAAAGCGAAGAGGCCTTACTATCGCCCGCGGAGGCGTTGAAACTCGAGCTCGAGAAAAAAGACGCGGAGATCAAGCGCCTCGTCCGCGAACTCGACCAGGCGCGGATGAAATCAGCGTCATCTTCCACCGCAAACATTGGCGAAAAGATAAAAGATGTAAAAGGCGTGAAAGTCCTCGCCCACCGCGTGGACAATCTCGAACGCGCCCAGATGCGAACACTTGTAGATCAATTGCGCGATAAGGTCGGCTCCGGCGTGGTCATTCTCGGCTCAGCGACAGATGGAAACGTATCCCTGATCGTGGGCGTCACCAAAGACCTCACATCGAAAGTCCAAGCCGGGAAAGTTATTGGCCCCGTCGCGCAGAAAGTAGGCGGCAAAGGCGGAGGCCGCCCTGACCTGGCCGAAGCCGGTGGCAAAGATCCTGGCGCGCTGGATGCGGCGCTGAATGATGTTTACGCCATCGTCGAAGGGCTCGTTTCCTGAGGCTTGAAATAGCTATCTAAGATAGCTATAATGCGGTCTATGCAGGTCAGTGTCGCCGACGCCAAAAATAAACTTCCCGAACTGATTAAGGCCGTGGAAGATGGCAAGCCGGTTACGATTTGCCGTCGCGGCATTCCGATCGTGGATATTGTGCGCACGCGGAAAGCGGGGCAAAAGACGCCGAGGTTCGGGACCCTGCGGGAAAGCGTCCAGATCTTCGATCCGGATTGGTGGAAGCCGATGTCGGATAAAGAAGTAGAAGAGCTGTTCGAGCGAGGCTGAGTGCGGCTACTTCTTGACACGGCAGCTTTTGTGTTTGCCATCCAATCACCCGAACGCCTCAGCAAGCGGGCCGAGGCTGTCCTCAGAAACCCAGCCAATGTTCGTGAACTGAGTTCTGTTTCGCTTACAGAGATTGCTGTTAAAGCCACACTCAGCAAGCTCCACATTTCCGCCGCGATGGTGCGACAGGCCTTAGAAGACTTGGATGTTCGCGTCTTACCGTTCATCGCCGAACATGCCTTTCATTTGTTCGATCTCGATGATCACCATCGAGATCCGTTTGATCGGCAAATCATTGCGCAATCTATGGTGGAAGAAATTCCAATCGTCACCCCTGATGAAAAGTTCAGCCTTTACAAAGGGCTAAAAGTGATTTGGTAGAGGTCACATGCCGAAAGAGTGAACGAATTTATCCTTCGCCCGAAGCTTTACCAGATAACTGAAATTTTTTGCGGACTGCTTCATGCAGTACGGACAAAAGCCATGGTAGTACAGACCCTAGCCCGGGTATTGTGCACATATCCTTGACAAATTCCCGACAGATGCTAAAGTTCGTTCAATTGTGTTAATTGACCGTTTCCCGGGTAAATACTTATGAAGAACATTTACGAAGTATTGCGGCAAAAAGAGTTGGATCTGGCCAGGCTGGAAAAAGAAGTGGAAGCGCTGCGGCTGGCCGCGCCCTTGCTTACCGATGAGAAGGAACCTGCGATTGAGGCCACCAATAACAAGCCGGCCCTCACCGCGACGAGCGCGCCACAGCAACCGATCCGGATTCCCCAACCCGCGATCAATGCCAACCCTCAACCGGCGCGCGCATCAGGCTGGGAAGACACGGCGAAGCGCTGGCCATAGGCGTGGCGGCCGGTGTCTGACATCCAACGCTCGGCGCTCGATTTCCGGCCACATTCCGGTCTGGGGTTCGGGCCGCTGTTATTTGCCCACCAAATAGCGGTCGCCTCTCCGTTTCTGAGCCTTTTGTGCGCCTTTCCGCCAATAATCAGTGATATACTCGCCGCTTAATTTGCTCTTGCCGTGTCTTCGTCTTCGGAGAGACCGGACTTCCCTCATGAGCGCAACGGCCACAAGAACAGAATTTCAATTCGCTTCCGCGCGCAACCACGCTCGCGTGCCTCTTTCTGTGCCCGTAAACATCACCGTAATGCGCGGCGGCTCTTCTGAAATTAT
>JANWKU010000131.1 GCA_025451215.1 Terriglobales bacterium | reverse complement strand
TCGCAAAACAAGTTGTTGTCGATTAATCGAAACCAAGCGGGGAACTGCGGCAGGTTCGTTCGTCATGTGCGCATTCTACTCACTACTAATCATCCGCGCTCCAATTTCTTCACACGTTCCTGTCCCCGAATTTTCATGCAAGCGGAGCCTAACGGTTTTCCTCGACAAATGTGCCTCTCAGCGCCATTCTCATTTCCCAAGTTGCTTCTAATCCCGTCCCGCCGATGAATCAATAATGCATTGCCCGCCTAACTCCTGATTTGTTTGAATGAACAGGTCAAGGCGGGTGGCGCATGCTTGCTGCGCTTGAACCTCCTGGGTGACCTGCCCTTTCCAAAACCGAAAGGTTAGGCCACCCAGGGGTGGGAGTCTAAAATTGATTGTCTACAACCAATAAGTGCCTACTAACTTAACGTGCTAAAATTCGGAAATGGATGCGCCACCCGCCCGCACCCTTGAAAAACTCAAGGGTGCGGCACCCGAAAAGGGCTTATCGTCCATTCTGTCGGCCACCCGCCTCATCGGCGGTTCGATTCCGATTGCCCTCTGTTATGCTCTCAAACAATGGAATCTCGCCAGCCCACTTTCTTCCCCGCCTTTGTGATCTGCGTGTTTTTGCTTGGTGGCATCGACTGCCGAGCACAGTGCAAACCAAGTGACCCTGTTGGCCGTTTTGAGGGCTCGGCGACAAGCACTCAGGCGGGTAGACTGGATATCTCCCTGAACCTGTTGTGCGCCAACGGACAGTTTTCTGGCACGCTAAGTACGCCGATTGGCTTGTACACGGTGACTGGCGGATCGTTTGAAGAGGGCCGCCTGAAACTCCTGTTTGCTCTCGACCAGAATGAAATTACAGTAGAAGTGCGAGTTGCCGGGAGCAGCCTGACGGGTAGCTTCATCTCGGGCGATGATAAGGGGCCCGTGCAGTTGCAACGCATCGGCGAGCCCCGCCCGATTACAGCTAACGCAGGCAATCTCTCCCTCACGCCACAACAATGGGAAGAAGATCTCGCCTACTTCACAAGAGAACTGCCAAGGCGCCATCCGGATGCTTTTGCTCACACTCCGAGGGACAAGTTTGAAGCCGCCGTTGCCGAGTTGGAGGGCAAGATTGGCGGCCTAAATTCGGATGAAATTTATATCGGGTTGGACCACCTTGCAAATCTGATCGGCGATGCACACACATATGTGGAGTTTCCCGATGACGATGCGTATCTTGCATTCAATATTCACCATTTTGGCGGAGAATTGCGGATCGTTGCAGTCACCGCAGGTTACGAACGGGCGTTGGGAACACGGGTCATCGCAATTCAGGACACACCACCTGCGAAGGCCAGGGAGCTCGCGGCAACAATCACCCCCATCGCCGAAACGGACTCGCTGAAACTCTCAAGAATTGACGGGTTTCTTGCAAAGGGAATGGTCCTCCATGGTCTCGGAATCACGCCGGACCGAAAGTCTGCGCGATATACACTCGCCACAGACGATGGTAAGCAGTTGATTGTTGATTTCAAAGCTTTGGACCCGGACCAGGAACCAAAATGGGTTTACGTTGCCCCGCAAACCCCACTCTCGGAACAACCGATCAATGGAAGCGGAGCCTGCACGTATTTGCGTGCCCCACGGACTCTCTACTGCAACATCCGCAAAATTGGGGATCTCGCGGCGCCCTCAAAGGAAATGTTCGACATCCTCAAACACGAGCACCCGGAAAAGGTCGTGATTGATTTGCGACAGAATGAAGGGGGTGACTTCAACGTCGGCTTGAAGTACCTCATTGAACCGCTGCGGGTAGAGAAGGATATAAATCAAAGAGGCCACCTATTCGTTCTGATTGGAGCGAATACATTTTCCGCTGCGATGTCAAACGCGGCACAGTTCCGCACGATGACCCACGCGACTTTGGTTGGCCAGCCAATCGGTGAAAGACCAAACAGCTACCAGGAACCTCGGCAGTTCACGCTGCCTAATTCCCAGCTTGTTGTTCACTACTCGACCCGCTACTACAAGTTCACGAGTGGTCCACACAATGTTGTCGCACCAGACAAGGAAATCACTCCTACGTGGGAGGATTATAAGAACGGGCACGATCCGGTTTTGGAATGGGTGTTGGCCGTAAAGAATTAAGATTAGAAGCAAGGAAAAATCCCCTAATTCCTGGTAAGTCGTGCCGGCTCAGACGGTCGACGCAACACTTGCTTGGAGTTTACTGGCTGGAGTTTGAAATCCTAGAGTTTTTCTTGGACGTTGATTCAAGCGCAACTCGACCTGGTCGAGCTGCGCTTGAGTGATGGGAGCTAAATCGGTCCCTCGTGGGAAATATTGCCGCAGGAGCAGATTGGTGTTTTCGTTTGTGCCACGCTGCCAGGGACTCTGCGGATCGCAGAAGTAGACCTGCACATCGGTAGCTACCGTAAACGCCTTGTGCTTGGCCATCTCCTGTCCGCGATCCCAGGTCAGCGAGCGTTTCAGCGTAGCGGGGAGTTTACGGATATGCCGACTTAAGGCGGCAACCACCGCTTCCGTTTCTTTACTCGGCACCTTGATCAGCATGAGAAACCGTGAATGCCGCTCCACTAACGTTGCAATGTAGCTGTTCTTTCCTCCGGCCAGCAGATCCCCTTCCCAGTGACCGGGAATCGCTCGGTCTTCTGCCTCCGCAGGTCGCTCTCGAATGGAGATGGCATCGACGATCTGCCCCCGAGAGTGCCCATGTTCGCTGGCATGACGCGAGTGGCGCATGCGCCGCTTCGACCGCAGATGGTCCATCAGCTCTTTGTTCAGCGCTCCACGCGCTTGAATGAACAGACTGCGGTAGATGGTCTCGTGGGACACGCGCATGCTCTCGTTGTTGGGGTACTGAGCCTTCAACCACCCGGCAATCTGCTCGGGCGACCAGTCCAGAATCAGTTTACTCGCAACCATGTCGCGCAACTCGCTGTTCACGGCAAGCAGACAGCGTTTCGGCCGCAATGCTGTATTCCATGCTTGCTGGTCCGCATCATAGGCGCGATAGCCAACTCGGCCACCGTGGCGCGCAACCTCCCGACTCACCGTTGATGCTGCTCGATGGAGATGTCGCGCGATCTCGCGAATGGGCGGCTGAGAGGCGATTCCTCGTGAGATGTCTTTTCGCTCCGCTAGCTTGAGTGGCAACTTCGAGCGGCGGCGAGCCGTGGGGGCTATGCCGCCACATGGCAACAATATCTTGCGAATAATGGGATGTGGCCTGCCACAAGCGCGCCCAATCTTGTGCTGGGACTGCCCACACTTCCATCGGCGCCAGATGGCGATCTTTTCCGCAGGAGGAAGTCTCCACCGTTTTTGTTGGATCATAAACACTACCTTTGAACAGATTAGTTCCTAGATGGTGTTGCATCGACCGGTTGAGCTGACAGCGCCAATCAGGACCTGGCTATTCAGCTGAGGTAATTTCCGAGTCAATTATTTGCCCTGAAGCAGGGGTTGATCCCGCTGAATCCCTGAATGTCGCCGCAGTTGGCATGCTAGGAGTTTCCCCAGTTGCGCTGGGACTTGGTTTGTTCCAAAACGTGTTGGGCAGGGGGCTGCCCGTCTGCCTCGGGAGGGAACCAACATGAAACTATCAGGCTACTTCACATTGGCATTTCTTCTATTCGGTATGGTTATAAGCACCAGTGCACAGCAGAATCGGACACAGGTAACCGTCTCATCGGTCGTTACTTGTGTTTCTACAGGGGATCAGCATCAGCACTGTCTGGCAGACACCAGCGCAGGTGTGGTGATGTTGCGCCAAAGCAGCGAAACCAATTGCCTGCTGGGCAGAAATTGGGGATATGACGCGCAGGGAGTTTGGGTGTCCGAGGGCTGTGGCGGTGAGTTCGCCACCGGCAGCACATCGCGCTCTGCCCCGGCACCTGGCGAGGCGAATGCGTATGTCGAGCCCGCGGATCAAAAGGCGGAGATGGCTACGGTCACAACCGGCATCAATCCTAATGTGCACTACTTCGGCATGCTTAATCCTTACGGAAGCCTTCGTACCATTGTCGGCATTTCTGATGCCGGAGCGCAGGTGCAGGACGATGCCAGCCGCGTGGGTATCAATTTCACTACCTTCGGACGGATCAAAGTGTTTGGCACGGCGGAGTGGGGGGTGAACCTGGTGCAGAGCGAAACTACGTTCAATGCCGGTGCCACCACGGCGTCGGGATTCGGCGTGATCAATCAGGCAACGCAACCCGTTTTCGGCGCACGTCTTGGTTTCGTTGGCGTGGACTTCGGAGCGTTTGGACGACTCGCTTTCGGTAAACAGAACTCTACCCATTACGACATAACGGACTACACGACAGATCGCTTCAATGTTTTCGGCGGCCAGTCCACCGCAACCTATGTAGCCGGGACGGATGGCGGCCAATCCGGTACGGGACGCGCGGACCAAGTCATTCTGTACCATCTGAAATTCGCCAAGATATTCGACTTTGGCGCACAAGGACAATTGCGCTCCGGCGCCACCTCGCAGGCCTTCAATGGCTTCGGCTTTTCGTTGCAGGCGACGGTGCTTCCAGGATTGAAGATTGGTGGGGCCTACAACAAGACGTACTTCAACCCGGAATTTACGAAGGTGATTTTCAACGGTAATGGCACGGATTACTGGACCATCGGCGCGAAGGGAGATTGGCGCAACCTAGAATGGGGCGCCGTTTACGTGCGGCAGAACAGTGGCGACATAGCGTTCGTTGCCGACCCCACAGGGGGCCCGGAACCCATAGCAGTAGGCTTCTCCGCCGATGGCGTCGAGCTCTATTCCAGACTGAAATTCGGGAAGTTCGCAGCCATTTTCGGCTTTGATGACTATATCCCTCGCGACCTCAGTCCGCTCATCAACTCTAACTTCAAAACCAGATACGCCATCCTTGGTGCCGAATGGCACTTCTCAAAAGCTGGTTACACATTTTTTGAAACAAGTCTCGGCGATTCCGTGGATGCACAGGGAAAGAATGTATCCGACGCCGCGGCTTTCGGCTTCCGGTACGACTTTAGCTGGAAAACCCCACATACCGAGTAAACTGCGCGGCCGCAGCCGCGGCATGCGAAATCGCGGCAGTTTTTCGTGAAGCTTCGCGCGGAGAGCCTCCCCAACGCTTGGTAAGTTTGGATGTATAGGTCAAGGGTGGAGCACCTGGTGTAAAAAAAGCTGAACTCAGCTGCACGCTGATTCAGAACACCAAGGAGGCTCCCTCATGGAACCTATGCATTGCATCGGGCTGGACGTATCCGTAGCGTATCGTCGATGTTTGGATCCTTACCTTTATGTTGTTTTGGGCATGTCTTCTATTAGCCTAGGGAACACCGGGGGAGAGGTCGAAATAGCAATTTAATTGCGCGAAAGGTTGCACAGAGTCCCGCGAGAGAATTCTGAACTTTGCATAGTTTGATTGGAAAGAAAGAGCTTTCAAGTAGAACCAAGGTAGAACGAATTCGAAATATAAATGATACCCCCACCGGGTATTATTG
>JANWKU010000130.1 GCA_025451215.1 Terriglobales bacterium | reverse complement strand
TCCGGCATGCAGGAGATCTATCAAGTGACCGCGGCGTTGAAACATTTACCGTTCGGCAAACACGTTGCTCTGCTCACGGACGCCCGCTTCAGCGGAGTTTCTACTGGAGCTTGCATCGGGCATGTTTCTCCCGAAGCGCTTGCGGGCGGCGCTATTGGAAAACTCCGCGATGGCGATTTGATCGAGATTGTCATTGACCGCGAGAAGTTGGACGGCAGCGCGAATTTCATCGGCGAAAATGGGGAAGTGTTCGATGCGGAAGAAGGTGCGCGCCGGCTAGCGTTGCGCCCGCCCCACGCCGATCTTGCTCCTGATCCTCAACTGCCTGACGATACTCGTCTATGGGCTGCGCTCATTCAGCGAAGTGGAGGCGTGTGGGCGGGTTGCGTTTACGACTTGGATGCGATCACGGGGTCCTTGGCGTCCAAACGCGAGGTGCAGTAAATGGATCAATTTCATGTTCGAGCGGCGACCGCGGCGGATGCCAATGGCATAGCTGTGGTGCATGTGGATTCATGGAGAGAAACGTATCCCGGCATTGTCCCGCAGAGTTTTCTGGATGCGCTCTCTTATGAGAAGCGGACAAAGGCCTGGCTTGAGGGCTTTGCTGAGCATCGGCCCTCTGAGAAAGTGCTTGTAGTCGAAAATCAAAATAAAAATATTACGGGATTTGCGGTGGCGGGAAAATCCCGCGAACCATCTTTTGTGCATGAAGGGGAACTCCACGCCATTTATCTTTTGAGAAATCTCCAGGGACGGGGACTCGGAAGAATGCTGTTTGAAAAATGTGTGGATGCACTCCACGGATTTGGTTTCCAGACAATGTTTGTTTGGGTCTTAAGGGAGAACCCCTCGCTGAACTTTTACGTCCACATGGGGGCAAAGGAGTTTGCCGCAAAGCCAATTGAGATTGGCGGCCAGCAATTGGAAGAAGTCGCTCTCGGCTGGGAAAGAATTTAGCGTACGCAAGGCGGAGATACTACGGCTTGCCCCCGGCAAGCTTCACATCAATCTGCACCGTGTCCTTGACGTGAAGAAAAAAGTTGCTTGGATTCTTCATGCCCCACTGCACGTAGGGGACCGCAAAGTGTGATGTTGCCTGCCAATGCTGCGGTGTGATTTCAATTTCAGTAGGAACAGTCATTTCATGGGCGACGCCGTGAATGGTAAACACTCCGTGGACCTGGATCCTGGACGTCCCTTCCATTGCGACAGAACCTTCCAAGCGGTCCGGCAGGAATGTGATTTCAAGATAGCGAGCGCTTTCCAGCACGTCTTTGTGCATTTTGTTGTCGCGGCCTTCGATGCCGGTCTTCGCGCTGGTCGCGTCGAGCACAATCTCGCCGTCAATGTGGTTGGCGCCGGGGGAAAAACGCACGGAACTCTTTTTCAAAGCAAACGCCCCATGGACTGTGTGCAGGGTCGCGTCCAGGCTGAACGAAACCGAACTGGCGGCGGGATCGGGAATGAAGGTGATTTCGCGCGGGGCGATTTGCTGCGCAGAGACAGTAACGCCACAGAGGACCGCCGCCACCGCAAAACGCGATAATTTCGGGAGCATATAGGCTGATTCTTTAATAAGAGCAGGAGTCGAATGTCACGAACAAGTAATAAAAATTAATTCCTCGTCTGGCGTCGATGTGTTCAAGGCAGCATTCCGGTCTTGCGGATATCGTTGTAAATCACCATGACCGCGAAAAGAACCAGGAACACAAACGCCGCCTGATAGACGCGCTCTTTAATCGCCAGGCTGATGTCGCGCCGCATAAGACTTTCCACGAACAGGAACAGGATCACACCGCCATCCAGAATTGGGATGGGCAGTAGATTGAAGATTCCCAGATTCAAGCTGATGGCGGCGGTCAGTTCCATCAAAGGCGTCCAGCCCTTTTCCTGTGCGGCTTCGCCCGCGGCCTGCGCGATTCCAATGGGCCCGGAAACCGCCCGCATGGAAACCTTGCGCTGAACCAACTTTTCAACAAGTTCGAGAATCAGTACGGACGTCTTCTCGTTCGTGTCGAACGAATGCGACAGGGCCTCGGGAAATGAAAGCGGAATCACTTTGGTGGGCACGCTGCCAATTCCCACCCGGTATCGTGGTTCGTCAGAACCGCTCATATCGTTCAGCACCGGCTTAAGAGTGAAGTCCTTCATTTGGCCGTCGCGGGAAACCGTCAAGGTGACCGGCTGATCTTTGGTCTGCCTAAGGATGTCAATCATTTGGCCGACCGCAAGCAAAGGCTTTCCGTTCAGCGCGACCATAACGTCGCCGATTTTTAGTCCCGCCTTTTCCGCGGGCATGCCGGGCTCCAGGTCGGTGATTTCCAGAACATGCTTCGGTTCAAGTCCGCCAAAACCCATTTCTGAAGGCCCTATGGCTTCGGGCACCAGCGTTTTCTGCGACGTCTGACCATCGTGGCGCACCGTCAGGTTCAGCGGCTGATTTGGGCTAAGCATGACCTTGGCGATCAATTCCTGCCAGGTCGGGTTCTGAATTCCTTCTACCTGTGTGATAACGTCATCTCTTTGCAAGCCGATTTTCGCCGCGGCGGAGTCCTGCTCCACCCAGCCGATGACCGTTGGTTGATCCATGTAGGTGGCGTGTTCGTAGTGCACCATGTAAACAATGGTCAACAGGCCGATTGCCAGCACGATGTTCATAAACGGCCCGGCAATGGCAATCAGAAAACGATGCCAGCGCGAGTGCGACAAGAATTCTCTGGGATCGCCGGTTCGCTCATCCATGGGATTCTCGCCGCTCATTTTCACGTAGCCGCCTAGCGGCAATAGATTGATGCGGTAGTCCGTTTCGCCTTTCTTAAAGCCAATTAACCGGGGGCCGAATCCAATGGCAAACTGCTCCACCCGCACACCCAGCAATTTGGCCACGGCGAAGTGCCCGAACTCGTGGATCAAAATCATGAATCCGAGAATGACGGCGACGGCTACGATATCAATAAGAATTCCCGACATAATTTCCTATAAATCCCTGGACGTTGCGACTGAAGCGGTTGTTGAGCTCCGGGCCAACCGCCCTACTTTTTCTTGCGCTATGCCCCGCGCCTGAAGGTCAGCTTCGAGCACTGCCCTTATAGATTCTAATTTGCCCGCTTTTGTTTCACCCAACACTTCTTCAATAATTTGTGAGATCTGATCGAAGCGAATGCAGCCATCCAGAAATGCAGCGACGGCAACTTCATCGGCCGCGTTCAGGGCCACCGGCTTTGCGCCTCCTGCCTCGACTGCTTCATAGGCGAGACGCAGACAAGGGAATTTTTCCACGTCCGGGGGGCTAAATTCGAGGTGCCGTAAGTCCATGACCGGAAAGCGCATATCGGATTCGATGCGGTCAGGATAAGTGAGGGCGTAAAGAATCGGCAGACGCATGTCGGTGACGGAAAATTGCGCAAGAATACTGCCATCCACGAATTCAACCATGGAATGAATAGTGGATTGCGGATGCACGATCACGCTGACCTGCCCCGCCGGCATGTTGAACAGGCGGCAGGCCTCAATCACCTCAAAGCCTTTATTCATCAAAGTGGCGGAATCAATAGTTATGCGCTTTCCCATGCGCCAGGTCGGATGGTTCAAAGCCTGCTCCACCGAAATTGAAGGGAACTCTGATTTTGGGGTATGACGGAATGGCCCGCCCGACGCGGTCAGCCAGATGCGCCGCACTTCGTTCATGCGCCCGCCGCGCAGGCATTGGTGGACGGCGTTATGCTCGCTGTCAATCGGCAGCAGCGGCTTGCCCTGTTTCCGGGCTTCGGCGGTAATCAGCTCCCCGGCGGCAACCATGCACTCTTTGTTGGCCAGGCCGATCGCTTTTCCTGCCTTGACCGCCTCGTAAGTAGCTTCGAGTCCGGCCACTCCGACGATGGCGCTGACGACGAAATCGGCTTCAGCAAGAGTCGCAACCTTCACCGTTCCGGCTGGGCCGTACACGACTTCAATTCCAGAGTTCCCAGCGCTTTTCAGCCGTGATTGCAAGTCGGCCGCGTCGGCTTCACTGGCCATGGAAATCACGCGGGGTTTCCAACGCTGGGCTTGCTCAAAAGCGCTATCTAAATTGCGTCCCGCAGCGAGCGAAACCACTTGAAAACGCTCGGGATAGCTCTCAGCAACATTGAGCGTGCTGCGGCCGATAGAACCGGTCGAGCCTAGGATGGCAATGCGTTTCATGCGTCAGGAAAAAATGGCTAGGGGGCGGGCTAATTATCTAAGCTATCTCAATACGCGCCAAGCCGCATAGTACCACAGGATGGGAGCCGCGAAGAGCAGGGCATCAATGCGGTCAAGCATGCCCCCGTGGCCGGGGAGCAGGCTGCCGGAATCTTTCACGCCGGCCCCGCGTTTGATGAGCGATTCCACCAGATCTCCAAGCTGCGCCGCGATATTGAGCACCGCGGAAAGTAGCAACGTGGGCCAAAGCAAGGGTTTTTGCAGGGCGAAGAGACCGTCTTTCTTGTCAATCAGGTGTGCATTCAGCAACGCGGAACTGATTTGACCGGAATAGTTAAAAAGCAGCGCCCCGATAATGAGGCTGGCGGCCAGCGAGGCAAAAGCGCCCTCCCAAGTTTTCTTAGGGCTGATGCGCGGAGACATCAGATGACGGCCCAGGGACTTTCCCACGAAGTAAGCGAAAATGTCGCCGCCCCAGACGATCAGCAGAAGATACAAAATGAGAAACGCGCCGCGCCACTGCTCGCGGACTTGCACCAGTAGTCCCAGAGGCAGCGCGATGTACCCGAAGGCAAACACCGAAACCATGGCCGCGGGGAATGCGGTGCGCAGATCAACTCGCCGCATGGCAATCACGGAGAAAATGAAAGGCATGAGCGCAGCCAGGAACACCGCCGCATAAACCACGCCTGCGGTTGAAAGCAGGGGAGTGTCGCCGCCCGGATTGACCGCGACGAAAACAAAAAAGAGCGCGACAACTATATAAGTGGCCCAGCGGAAAGGATGAATGCCATAACCCGCCGAGAGCTTGAGCAATTCATCAGTCGTAAGCAGTGCAATCAGCGCTGTGACAAACGCCAGTACTGGGACCGGCGCGGCCAGCACCAACAGCAAAACAATCGGAATCAGAACAACAGCGGTGAGGATTCGTTTAAGAAGTTGCAATGGGCGTCAGCTCCGGACTGCTTTCGCGGAGTGGTTGTTACCGTGACTAACATTGTCCGCAAGCCCGCCATACCGGCGTTCGCGCTTCTGGTAGTCCGCGATGCTTTCCAGCAGATGGGTGCCACGAAATTCGGGCCACAGCGTCGAGGTAACGCAAATCTCAGCGTAAGCCAATTGCCACAGCAGAAAATTGCTCAAGCGCATCTCGCCGCTGGTGCGGATGACCAGATCAGGATCAGGCAAATGGCTGGTATATAAATTTCGCGAGATGGCGTCTTCGTCAATTTTCAAATGTTCCACGCCGCCGTTGCGCGAGGCGGCATCAATGATGGAGCGCATGGCGTCCACGATTTCAGTCCGCGCGCTGTAATTCAGCGCGAGCGTCAGAATCATTCCCGTATTGTTTGCCGTGGCGTTGCGCGCCCAGTCCATCTTCTCCTGCACGGTCTTGGGCAACTCATGAAAGCGGCCAATGTACTGTAGCCGGACATTGTTCTTGTCGAGTGTGGGAACTTCCTGCTTCAAGTACCGGCAAAGCAAACTCATCAGGAAATTGACTTCCGCCTTGGGACGCTTCTTCCAGTTTTCTTCCGAGAACGCATAAAGCGTGAGCGCGGGGATCCCAATCCGAGAGGCGGTCTCCACCACCACCCGCACTGAGGTTACTCCGGCGCGATGGCCGGCAATGCGCGGCAGATGGCGCTTGCGCGCCCAGCGTCCGTTGCCGTCCATGATGATGGCGATATGCTTTGGGAGCCGCGTCGGATCGAGTTCTTCGAAGATTTCGGCTTCTTTGCGATCCAGCCCGGCGGGAATTGTCGCTCGCAACGCTAACCTCTTCTGAATGTTGAAGCTAACACAGGGGGGCGGTGGATGCAATGATGCGGGATGTGCCGTTGCTACCGAGCTTGATTCAGATATGCCAGACAGCTCGAATAGATATAACAATTAGCATTCCACACAATAAGCCAAGTGCCATCGCAAAAACGCCAATTTTTCGCTCATGCGTAGCCAGCTTTCCTTTGTAAACAAAGACAAACCAGAATCCGAAACATATAAACGCTAGGACGATCCCGTATAGGTATGGAGCAGACATCCATTTCGGATAGATTTGCGTTCGCTGATCACCAGTCATATTTGGCAATATTGCAAACTGAAGGATTGCCCAATTGAGAATCGCCAACATAAAGACGCCAATTGCGATATGTCTTAGGGACAAATTGTTCAATTTCATTTCTGAGAAGATATTTTATTGGTGGATAAGCAATTGCTGTTGCACGAAAGTTAAATCTTAATCCATTCGTCTGGTTGGCGTCAGTTTGATCTCCAGCCGCTCCGTATGCCGAAGCACGGACAGCACCGTTTGCACCCCGGCCTTTTCTTCAGTCAACAATCGATGCAAGTCGTCAATTCCCGCGACGGCATGACCGTCCAGAGCAACGATGATGTCGCCGTCCCGAATAAAGGAGCGGAGAGCGGGGCTATTTTCTTCCACCGAAATGACAAGAACTCCACTCTCATTTGGAAGATCGTAAAAGCGAATCAGCCGCCGATGCAATGGCACCGTCTGCCCCTGAATTCCGATATAACTGCGGCGAACCACGCCATCACGAAGCAGGCTGCTGACCACAAGTTTCGCTGTATTGATGCCGATGGCAAAGCACAATCCCTGTGCTCCCATGATGGTGGCGGTATTTACGCCTATGACTTCACCGAGAGAAGAGACCAGCGGGCCGCCGGAGTTACCGGGATTCAGCGAAGCATCGGTCTGGATCACGTCGTCAATCAATCGCCCGGAGTAGGAACGCAACGAACGGCCGAGCGCGCTCACCACACCCGCAGTGACCGTGTATTGGAAGCCATACGGATTGCCGATAGCAATTGCTAATTGTCCAACGCGCAGCTTCTGCGAATCGCCGAGCGGGACCGCAACCAAATTCGGCGCGTCCACACGCACCACGGCCAGATCGGTGGCCGGATCATCGCCAATCAAATGTGCAGGGAAGCGCCGTCCATCGGCGAGCGAAACATGAATCTGCTTCGCGTCGTGTACTACGTGACTGTTGGTAAGAATGAGGCCGTCAGGAGTGAAGACGAACCCGGAGCCTCCGCCCTGGCGCTCACGTTCTTCCCCGGAGCGAGTGCGGGCCGACTGCGTTACATCGATTTTTGCCACCGATGGGCTGACCCTTTCCGACGCGGAAACAACCGCATTGGAGTAGGCATCGAGCAGAGCGGTGTCGCCGTAGGGAGGCGATGCCGAAGATTGCGCAACGCTTTCCGTAAAGCCGGAAAGTGCCGTGGCCGTGACATCGTGAATCATGCCCAATAGATGAGAAAATGGCGCTGCTGGATTCAGGCCATGGTCTACTGCTCGGGCATTACGGGCAGCACCGCCGTATTCACGGTGGAAGGATCGTCGCGCAGCTTCAGATACAGCAACGTGCCATTGGGACGCGGGACGCTCAATTCTGACTCTGCGAAACCCAACGCGACTGGAGTGGCGCTCGCGAATTGCGCGTCCGAAGCGACCGAATCAATCAGAAATAAGTTGCTTCCCACCAGAGAGCATTGCTTGTCAGGACTGTCGGGACAGCGAATTTCTTTGAGCGTTGGAATACGCACCAGCGTGGCCAGCGCCTGCCACGCGCCCACAATACCTTGCGCGTCCACTGCCCGAAAGCGCAGCGGACCGAAGGCAGAAGGCCCGAAACTTTTCTGGGGATCAAATGTCGCCATAACAGTCGTGGAATCCTGCAACACCAGATTTCCATTGTCCAGGCTAAGCGCAGTATGGAAAGAACCGTCCTGAGTGGCAACTTCAATTTTTTCTTTGCGAGGAAATGTTTCCGGAACCTCCGTTTTCAAAAAGAACGACAACGTGCCATCTTGCGGAAGTTCATCCTGGTTTTTCAATCGGACGGCGGAAGCTACCGGCCCCGCTTGCACCGTTTTGCTGATGAGTTTGAGCTTTGGCCGCGGCGCCTCGACCTTGGTTTTCAAATCCATCACACGGCCGTCTTTTAATGCAACTTGCGCCACCACGTCCTGCTCTGGCTTCAATGCAGAGCCCTGGCCAGTCAGCCGCGCGGTCAACTCAAGCTCGTCCTGCTCGTCCGTGCGCGAAAGTCCGGCGGGAACAAAGTGGATGCCGCTCATGTCCAGGCTGGCTACTTCATCTAGACGCGTCCCTTTCAGCGTGCCCTGTTCCTCACCAGCGCTGATAGCAAAGTCATCGAGATGCGCCAGTTCGGAGTAGGTATTCAGCGAGATCGCGTCAGGCTTGGGCAGGCCGAATTGTTTTACCAGTAACGTGGTCGTGCCTACGGGAGCATTTTTAAGGGGGACCGCGACTTCCACTTCTGTTGGCTTGCCCGGCTTCCAATTGACCTTTATCGCAGGCTGAGATCCGGTCTTCAACGAAATATCGGCGATGCAAGCAGCCGCCCTGGACTGTAAATGGATGGTATCTTCGCGCCCAACGATCAGAGCATTCCGGTCAGCACGGGAGATAGCCCAATCCGTCGGATGCGCCGCGCTTATCTGAAACACCGGCCCGGTGAAGGATTGAAATCCCCACGAGCCGCGCAGGGTGGCCGTGAATGTCGCTGGCAATTTGCTGCTGGCCAAATCTACGGCCTGAATTAGAAATCCGCCGCGGGCCGCATCCGCGATAGCAGGAAGATCAAGACTCAATCCATTCTTGTCTTCAATGTGAAGGACCATGTGATGAGCGAAGCCGGTGGAAAATACCAGCGGCGCGCCTTCCACAGGAATCAAGAGTCCTGGCTGTTGCAGGCAAAATATTTGGTTGGCGTCCACTGTCCGCAGCGGAGGAAACTGCTCCGCCTCAACCGCAGGAAGTCCAATAACCAGCACCGATTTCGGATTATGAAATGAGGGCGGATTGTTCAGCCGGAGGTTCAAGTCCAAATCTTTAGGCACCGCGAGCGCGGGAATGTATTGGTACTGCGCAGTGTGGTAGCTGGCGAAAATCCGCGCCACATCCACCACCGCTCCTACGTACGGACTGTACGCGCCTCCGCCGGCGAGCCGAGTGTAGGTAAGCTGTCCGATCAGGTCTGAGTTCGGACCCGAAGTCAGCGCCGCCACCATGGATTGGCTGTGTCCATCTTCCAGCACCAGTTGACTGGTGTTCTGCATCAGGCATGGGGCTTGTTGTTCGGAAGGGCGGTCAAAGCATTGCTGATCAATTTTGATGTTCAGGCTGCGCGCCAGCAGCACGGAACGATCATGCAGCGCTTTGGGATCATATTCCGAAGTCTGCCGCACGCCCGCAAGGTAGGCATCCAGACGAGAGCGGTCGAGTCCCGCTTGGTCCAAATCCTGCGACGAACGCACGAATGCGCCCGGTTTGCCCTGCACGGCCGAGCGCAAAGTGCCAAAGTCGCCTCCGGTTTCAGGAGCAAGAAATAAAAGCGCTTGTTGCGCATCCAGCGGGACGGTGACCACCATGCCTTCCTCGCGCACCGATTTCTTCCAGGTTTCAGCCTTAAAAAACCAATTGTCCGGCGGCGGATTGGTCGGCCCTCGCAGAAACGCGACAATCATTAAATAGTGCACGGACTGGCTGTCGGGCAGGTTCGGATGTATCCACAGTCGGTCCCCTGATTGCAGGTTTGGCACTTCCGCGATAGGCAGGCTTTTCCCGTTGCGGGTAACTTTCACTTCCACGGGAGGTCCGGCCAAATCAAACGCAGCGGTATCTGCGGAAACGAAACTTGAACTGACACACAACAAGACGAAGCAAAACAAAGTGGCCCTGAAGCGCATGCGCTTATTTTAGGAATTATCGTCGCGGATAGCTAGACCCAAAAGTACAACGAAGCACCTATCGCTGCAGGAAACCGGTTCAATTTGCCGCATAATGAGATAAGTGGAAAGTCCCCGGCTTTACTAAATCGCTGCCGCCCATCAGAATGGTATTTCGCAATAAAAATAAGGAGATAGCAATTATGGCAGCTACAGGAGAATTGATCCGCACCATGAATTACGTGGATGACATTACCAGCACGGTGCGACGCATTGGCGCATCCATTTACATGATGGACACGGATGAGAAAAAGAAGCTCGCC
>JANWKU010000129.1 GCA_025451215.1 Terriglobales bacterium | reverse complement strand
GATAGATTCCAGCCTCGAACGAACGGTGCAATTTCTCTTTCCAGCGCCGCTACAAACGCGATTCTGTAATCCTGGGCCAAATTGTCCTCAGGCATTGCTGCCGTTTGAAACGTATCCATTGCTTTGAAACCACTCCACCGCGCGGCGCAATGCACCGTCTACGGGAATGATTTTCCATCCCAAATCGCGCTCTGCTTTCGCGGATGAAACGAACATTTTCTTTTTGCCCATGCGCACGGCGTCAATCGTGGCTCGCGGCTCGCGTCCTAAAATGCGGCCCGTGAAGACTTCGTCCACAACTCCGGTGGCCAGTGCCATTACATACGGCACCTTAACACGCGGGGAAGGCAGTCCGGTGATCTCGCCGAGTTTGTCCAGAATCTGCTTCAGGGTCAGATTTTCTCCGCCAAGAATGTAGCGCTCGCCGGGTTTCGCCCTTTCAAACGCAGCCACATGTCCGCGAGCGCATTCAGTGGCATCCACCAGATTCAATCCTGTATCCACGTACGCGGGAAATTTTCGTTTGAGAAAATCCAGCACGATTCTTCCTGTCGGCGTTGGTTTGATGTCGCGCTCCCCCACCGGCGCTGTCGGATTCACTACGACAACGTCCATTCCTTCCCTGCCAGCCTGAATGGCAACCTCTTCCGCCATAAATTTCGAACGCTTGTACGGCCCAATCATGTTCTGCAATGACACCGGAGAATCTTCGTCGGCAGTATGACCATTGTTCGTGAAGCCCATGGTCGCGACGCTCGACGTATAAACCACACGTTTCACGCCGTTTTTCCTGGCGGCCTGCAAAATCGCGCGTGTACCTTCCACGTTCGACCGATACATTTCGTCCGGATCGCGCACCCAGAGCCGGTAGTCCGCCGCGACGTGAAATACAGCCTCGCAACCGGCCATGCCTTTTTCGAGCGATGCGGCGTCCCGCAAATCTCCGACAACCCGCTCCGCATTTAGCTTTTCAATATTGCGGAGATCGCTGCTCGGCCTTACCAGCAGCCTTAGATCAGCACCGCTCTCTGCCAGCATGCGGGCCACGTGGCTTCCTAAAAATCCTGTCGCTCCGGTGACGAAAGCTTTCATGATTCGCAGTTAGCATTTGGCATTTGGAGGTGCAGGTTCTCGATTCGTCCAATCGCCAAGTGCGAAATTACTCCAGCTTTTCCGGCTGAATGGAAATATCTTTTTCTCCAGCGGCTTTCTTCTCCCAGTATTTCTTCACCCAGGATTCCCAGCTTTTACCCGCGGCCATGTCGCGGCCACTGAAAGCAAGGGACGCGATTTCAGCATATGAAACCGAGGTTTTGCCGCTGCCGTCCTTGGGAAGTAGACGTACAAAAGAATCGCCAAGAGTTTGCCCATTGCGCCGGTCGAAAATGTAACCTTCAACTTTGCTGCCGTCTTTGCGCGTGATGAGCACATCGCCGCGGTAGTCAAAGGCGCTTTCCAATGCCTTGCGCAGATCTGCCTCGGAAGCGAGCGCAGGCACGGCCCCTTCCAATTTTTCGTGGATTGTTCCCGGAGCTACTTCAAGAGTATCGGCGTTTACGGCCGTGGGAGCCTCGTGGGTATCCATGATTAAGCGCGGGTTTCCTCAGCGACCTGGTTGTCAGTTTCGATTTGCACCAGCGGATCAAAGGCATGAACGGGACGTGTAGGTTCATCAAGAAGTCTTAGAGCCGCTTGATCCTGATAACCGCTAAACAATCGTGCTTTCGCTTCGCCCCACAGACCGCGCAGAGAGCCAAAGGTGTCATTTACCGCGGAGGCTTCGTAGCCGCTGTGCACCATGCAATTCGCGCACTTCGGATTGCCGGATTCGGTCCCGTATTTTCCCCATTCGGTTGCGGCCAGCAATTCTGAGAATGTGTCCGCGTAGCCGTCCTGAAGCAGATAGCAGGGTTTCTGCCAGCCAAAGACGTTGTATGTGGGCATGCCCCACGGCGTGCAGGAGTAGTCGCGCCGGCCCATGAGGAATTCCAGAAACAGAAATGATTGATTGAACTTCCAGTTCTTCTTGCGGTTGGAGAGCATGGCGCGGAACAGCCGCCGGGTACGCGCTTTACCTAAGAAATGGCTCTGGTCCGGAGCTTTGTCGTAAGAATATCCCGGGGAAAGCATCATGCCTTCGACGCCCAGGTCCATCATTTCGTCGAAAAACGCACGCACGCTCTTGGGATCGGCTCCGTCGAACAGAGTGGTATTCGTGGTCACGCGAAAGCCACGGCTCACGGCTTCTTTAATTCCTTCACGCGCCTGATCATATCCGCCTTCCTGACAGACGGAGAAATCATGGTGCTCGCGTTGTCCATCCATGTGGACGGAAAAAGTCAAATACTTGCTGGGCTTGAACAGATCAATTTTTTGCTTGAGCAAAAGCGCATTGGTGCACAGATAAATATATTTTTTGCGCGCGACCAGCCCTTCAACGATCTCGCCGATCTGCGGATGCAGCAACGGCTCTCCACCGGGGATGGAAATCATGGGCGTGCCGCACTCTTCCGCCGCCTTGAAACATTCTTCGGGCGTAAGCTGCATCTTCAGTACGTGCGCGGGGTATTGGATTTTGCCGCAGCCCGCACATGCAAGATTGCAGCGAAATAAAGGCTCCAGCATCAGCACCAAGGGATAGCGCTTACGCCCTTTGATCTTTTGTTTCAGGACGTAGGTTGCGACTGTCCAGCCTTGTGAAATCGGCACTGCCATATTTTTAAGCTCCCACTTCCAGGCCTGCGCTGGAACGCTCTACCACAGGCACGCTTCGATTGCTTTCCGCCATTACTTTCGCATACGTGGTTAGCGCAATCATTGGAAAATACTGCCGGTACAGGTGATACGCCAAATAAAATACGCGAGGAAAACCTGTGCCGGTATAAGGCGGCTCATCCCACGATCCGTCTTTTTTCTGCGTGCGCAGCAAATATGCAATTCCTCGCGCTACTGAATCACTCCGAATATCATTGGCCGCCAGCAATCCCATCACTCCCCAAGCCGTCTGGGAAGGCGTGCTCGGGCCCACTCCTTTGATGCTGGGGTCATCGTAAGAGCCGCAAGTTTCTCCCCAGCCTCCGTCGGAGTTTTGCACCATGCGCAACCACTCCGCCGCCTGCTGCACGTAAGGCTCGTGGTGATCAACGTCCATGGCCTGCAATCCGCGCAGCACCTGCATGGTTCCGTAAACGTAATTAACGCCCCAGCGGCCAAACCACGATCCATCCACTTCCTGCTCTTCGCGGATAAAATGCAGCGCGCGCTTTACCTCGGGGTGGTTCTTGTCGTAACCGTACGCGACCAGCATCTCCAGGATGCGCCCCGTAATATCCACGGTCGGCGGATCGAGCATGGCATTGTGGTCGGCGAACGGAATATGCTCGAACACCATTCGGTCGTTGTCCTTGTCGAACGACGCCCAGCCGCCGTTTTTGCACTGCATGGAGAATATCCAGTCAATCGCGCGCTGCACAGATTCCAACTGATACCGTCCGTTAGGGTGCTCGACCTTGGAGAGTCCCAGGCAGACCATGGCCGTGTCATCCACGTCGGGGTAAAACTCGTTGTTGAATTCGAAGTACCAACCCGCGGGCTGGCCCTTTTTATTCTTGACCTTCCAATCGCCGGATTTTCGCACCTGCTTTTGCAGTATCCAGTCGGCGCATTTCACCATGCGTGGGTCGCTAGCGGGGACGCCCGCTTCGCCCAGGGCAAACAGCGCATAAGCCGTATCCCACACCGGAGACTTGCAAGGCTGCATGCGGAAGGTGTCTTCTTCTTCGATTCCCAATTTTTCGAATTCGTCCATTGCGCGAATCACCTGCGGATCGTCGAGCGAATATCCCAGGCAGCGCAGAGCGATGATCGCGTTCAGCATGGAAGGGTAAATCGCGCCCAATCCATCGCTCATTTCAAAGCGTTCGAGCATCCACTTTTCAGCTTTTTTCAGCGCAAGATAGCGCAGTGGCCGGATGTGCACGGCTTCAAACCAGTGCGTAAGGCGATCAAGCACTAAAAAGAAATTCCGCCATGAAAACAGGTTCGCACTCCATTCCAGACGCATGCGCGACTTATCGCGCCCACCAAGGAAGAGTTCATCAATGGCCATTTCATCGGGAATTTTTTTGAAGGGTTTCTTCGCGTAGCAAATGGAAAGCGGCACCAGAATCGCACGCGACCACGAAGAAATTTCGTAGATGTTGAACCAGAACCAGTTGGGGAACAGCACAATCTCGGGCGGAACGGCCGGGACCGCATCGTAATCGTATTGCCCAAGAAAGCAGAGATAAATTTTGGTAAAAGTGTTGACCTTGGTGACGCCGCCAAGCTGCAATATCTTCTTGCGGGCGCGTTCCATCGCGGGATGATCCGGCTTGTACCCTGCCAGCTTGAGTCCGAAGTACGCTTTGACCGAAGCGCTTACATTGGACGGGCCGCCCTGATAAATCGGCCAGCCGCCATCTTCATTCTGATATTTCAGGATGTAATTGGCGCACTTACGGAAGCGTTCGGGATTGCCCGTGCCCAGCAATGTGTGCAGCAGGATGTAATCGGATTCCAGCGTGGTATCGGCTTCCAGTTCACCGCACCAATACCCGTCTTCACTTTGCTGGGAAAAGAGGACTTTACGCGCCGCGTCCACGGCGACAGCGACCCGGCTGCTAAGGTCGTCGATCTTGCCAAATCGCAACTGCGGGCCGCCTGAGGCAGACGCAGCTACAGACACAGGGGAGGATGTATCTTGCATATACAGCTTCTACTCCGCAACCGAGACAGCAGGCGCACTTGCAATCGCCGCTACAATCTCCGGAGGCAAGCCGAAACGAACGTTTTCCGGCATCACCTCAACTTCATTCACGTTATCGAAGCCCTTCGTGCTTAAAAACTGGACCACTTCCTGCACCAGACATTCGGGCGCCGACGCTCCAGCGGTAAGGGCAATCGTCTTAGTACCTTCAAGCCAGGAAGACTGAATGTCCTTGCAACTGTCAATCAAATGCGAGTTCCGCCCCAGGTTCCTCGCTACTTCCACCAAACGGTTCGAGTTCGAGCTGTTCTCTGAACCGACGACCAATAGAAGATCTGCATCCGAAACCACATGTTTTACCGCCGTCTGCCGATTTTCCGTGGCATAGCAGATGTCCTGCGCGTGCGGTCCGGTGATGTTCGGAAATTTCTTTTTGAGCGCGGCGATGATGTCGCGCGTTTCATCCAGGCTCAAAGTTGTCTGCGTAAGATAAGCCACGCGGTTGGGATCGGGCACAGTAAGTGATTCGACTTCTTCCGGCGATCCTACTAACTGCGTAACGATCGGCGCCTCGCCCAGCGTGCCGATGACTTCATCGTGATCGCGATGGCCGATCAGAATGAGCGAATAGCCATCCTTCGCGAACTTCACCGCTTCCACGTGGACTTTCGTGACCAACGGGCAGGTGGCGTCAATAACCCGTAATTTCCGCAGATGGCTTTTCTCACGCACCTCCGGAGAAACCCCGTGGGCGCTGTAAATCACGCGTTCCCCTTCCGGGACTTCATTCACGCTGTCCACAAAAATGGCGCCTTTGGCCTGCAAATCCTCTACTACGAAACGGTTGTGGACGATTTCCTTGCGGACGTAAATGGGAGGCCCAAAAGCTTCCAGCGCGATGCGGACAATATCAATGGCCCGAACCACCCCGGCGCAAAAGCCGCGGGGCTTGAGCAGGAGCAAAGTTTTACCTTCGTTCTTTGGCGCAGTATTTTGCACTATCAGTCCTCGAATCCTCTGTTGTAAGGATACACTTTTCCCAAGCCCGCTTGCTAGTAAGGCTACCGAAAAGAACCCCTTTGGTCAACGTAAAGCACTGATAGTGAGAGGATTAGCACTGGGCGGTGCCAATTTAAAATCAAATGACGTCAGGCCATTTTTGGCGAGGTTTCACCATAAGCGCTCGACACCATATAAATCCAAAGCGGCGTCCGCGCTGAGAATGGGAATATTCATGTTTTGCGCCTGGGCTACCAACAGACGGTCAAACGGATCACGATGATGCAGCGCTAGCAAACCCGCGAGAGTTGCCTGTTCCAGGCTGATTGGAAGGTCAGCAAAACCTTCTCGCCTGATTTGTTGTTCCAAACTCGTGATCAGCGCCAATGCGTCCAATTTTCCCAAATTGACCTTGATAGCCATCTCCCACGCCACGGCCGCGGAAATCAAAATCGTATTGCTCGAATTTCCCATGATCGTCGAAGCCCGCCGCGAAAGCTTTGCGGGCTCATTAAACCACCAGACGAGAGCATGAGTGTCGAGCAAGACGGTCATACAGGATGGTTATTCAAATCCTAAGTCTTTCAATTCCTTGTCGGTGAGCGGCGCAAAAGCGTCGGCCGTATATGAAATTTTCCCCTTTAGCCGTCCGGGAACCCGCTTCTTTCCGCTTACATTGATCGGAACCAGCCTGACGACTGGCTGATTACCGCGCGCGATGATCACTTCTTCGCCTTTGCAGGCTTTCTCGATGAGTTTGGAAAGGTTGGTCTTCGCCTTGTGGATGGTTACGGTTTCCATTGGTTAGCTAACCTGCTTAGCTAACCCCATAATATCGGGGCCAAATGATTTTGTAAATGAGTCAAGATGGGCGTTTTTACGCTTTTTGGGCGCTGGATTCCTGTGAAGAGGCGGGCACTGCGCGTGTTTGCGCCCACGCCCGTAGTTCCTGAATTTCCTCAGACCGCGTAGTGGAAAGCGGAATGGTTTGGGCAATTGCGGTTAGAAGATTTTGCGTGGTGAGCGGTTCTTTAGCGGCGAAAGCGCCGTATAACGCGGCCTGCACGGCCGCGCCGATTTCAGCGCCGGAGAATCCACGCGTGGCTGAAGCCACGCTCTCTAAATCAAATTCATCCGGATTGCGCTTTCTGCGCGTCAATTGAATGCTCAGAATCTGCTTACGTTCGGCCAGATTCGGCAAGTCCACAAAGAACAGTTCGTCAAAGCGGCCCTTGCGAATCAATTCGGGAGGCAGAGCGGTCACATTGTTGCATGTGGCAGCAACAAACACCGGGGCCTTGCGGTCCTGCATCCAGGAAAGGAACGAGGCCAGGATTCTTGAAGAGACTCCAGCATCCACCGATGCGGAATCAGGTCCGCTCCCGGCGAATACTTTTTCCAGTTCGTCAATCCAGAGCACGCACGGAGCCAGTCCCTCAGCGACCTTGAATACTTTTTGTATCCGCTTTTCCGTTTCGCCAATGTATTTATCGAAGATCGCGGCGCTGTCGAATTTCACCAGCGGTAAATTCCATTCTCCGGCGACTGCCTGCGCGCAGAGGCTTTTGCCGCAGCCTTGCACGCCCAGAATAATCACGCCTTTCGCGGGGTCTAATCCGAAGTCGCTGGCGGAAGCTTCCCAGACCCCGCGCCGCTGTGCCAGCCAGCGTTTCAAATTTTCCAGGCCGCCAACGCTTTGCATGTTTTCAGAGGCATCCACGAAGTCGAGCATTCCGGTGCGGCGCAGCAACTCCTTTTTCGCCTGCAACACATCGGTAATAATTTCCGGCGTCAATCCATAGCGCGTGACAATAGCTTGCGATAATGCCCGCTCAGCTTCCTCTTCGGTAAGTCCGCGCAAGCTACTCGTCAATGCATTCGTGCCGGCGGCATCCAGGCTACGTTTCAAAGTACGCGTCTTTCCCATGCGTACCGATGTTTCATCAATAATCTGGCGTAACCGCTGAGGATCCGGCAGAGGAAGTTCCACGTACTCGACCAGACTTTCCAACTCAGGAGGAACTTCAATGGAAGGGGCGGTAATAATCAGCGTCCTGCGATTGGTGGAAAACTTCTGCCCTACGTCCCGAAGGCGGCGCACTACCACGGGATCATCCATGTGGCGGTGAAAGTCCTTCAAAATAAAGACCGCTTCCAGCGTCATGCCTTCCATGTTCCCGAGCGCTTGCGCAGGTTCGCGGCTGTTGTAAATGGCTTGGGCATTGGAATCGGTACCGCTGCCGGTAGCGTACGACGGCAGAGCACCCGAGATTACTTCGTGCGTGTCGCCGCAACGGGAGAGGCCACTGGCAATGCTCCATTCAAAGACGGCGAGGTTTAATGCGGCGCAGGCGGACCTTATGGAACGGACGGCGCGCATCTCTTCCACCGTCTCCATCACCACGATGGGAGTGGAGGAATCAATCAGGATTTTCAGCCGTTCGGTGATGTCCGCCATGCCGGTTGACCATCTGCAAGTCGCTTCCGTACAATACCTTATTCGGCATCCACCGGAAATATCTCTAAGACAAACGAAGGTAACGATCCAGACATGGCAAATCATTTTTCGGCGATCAAACGCGCCCGTCAGACAGTAAAGCGTACCTCCCGCAACCGCGCCAACACTTCGCGCCTGCGCAGTTCCCTGCGTGAGTTCCGTGAAAGCCTGGCCAAGGGCGATAAAAAGGCCGCCGAGCAGCTCTTCCGGCAGACCGTTTCGGCCCTCGACAAGGCGATCCAAAAGGGTGTGATCCACAAGAATACGGCGGGCCGCTACAAGTCTCGTTTAAGCACACGACTGAGCGCGTTGAAATAAATGGAAGGTTGGAACGGGGCGGCAAATTCAGCGCTTTGCCGCGGCATTTTCTGATGTACTGCTGAGTGACTGCCCGCCGGATTTCCACATTTGCCTTCCGCGCCTTTCCCTTGTAATTTGGTTCGCTCCCGCAGGTTTTTATGGCAATTGATCAGCAACACCGGCGCCTTATCTTCCAGAATTTGGATCGCCAGCTGCTCCAGCTAGCAAAGCGTCCCGAAGCTGAGTACGTTCACAAGTTCCGGACGTACAGCCGCCGGGTAGAAACCTTCCTGGAAAATTTCGGGATCGAACAGACAGGCAACAACAAAAAACTTTTGCGGTTGCTGGGACGTCTACGGAAGAAAGCGGGACGCGTCCGCGATTTGGATGTGCAAACGACCGCCCTTGAAAATTTGCGGGTTTCTTCCCACTCCGGCCATAAGGCGCAACTTTTGCGCGAGATGCAACGTGAACGCGAACAACGCCAGAAGAAACTGATCAAAGCATTGGACGAAGAGAGCGTTGCCGAATTGCGCAAGCGGCTCAAGCGCGCCGCCCTGGAAGCGCAAGTTCCCAATGAAGTCGAGCCGTTCCTGCTGGCCCGGCAACTTTTCACGGAGATGGATAAAGACCATGCTCCACTGACTGAAAAGCGGCTGCACCAATACCGGTTGCTCGGCAAGCGGGTGCGTTACATGGCTGAATTCGCGGGCGCAAGCGCGGAAGCAAAACAATTCATTGAGAAATTGAAGCGCATGCAGGACGCCATCGGCGACTGGCACGACTGGCTTGAACTTGCCGGACGGGCGGAGGAACTTTTTGGCCGCGCGCATGATTCCTCGCTGGTAGCGGTGTTGCAGAATTTGACGCGCGCGAAATTCCGCCAGGCGGTGCGCGTGCTGACAGAGACGCGACAATGGGTGGCCCAACAATCGTTGAAATCCGAAGATGCCTTAGCGGCCCGTCGCAAGCCATCCGCGCAGATATCCCGTATTTCCGCAGGTAATTCTGCAACGGCTGTCGCTTAACTCTCTCTCAAAAGTCGGACTCGATTCACATAGAAAAGCTTTTCTTCACCGGATGAGCGGTAAACTAGTTTCGTCCTCATGCCGACCTTTGCCGCGATTGATATTGGCTCCAACTCCGTCCGCCTGAAAATTGCGCGGCTGGTTGGACACAAGCTGCGCGAAATCCATGAAGACCGTGAAGTCACGCGGCTCGGTGAATCCGTCTTTCAACAGGGATTTCTTTCTCCGGAAGCGATCGCCACTACGGTCAAAGTTTTGCGGCGCTTTCACCGCGCCGTGCAGAGGACTGCTGCCGACACCGTCCGCGTGGTCGCTACCAGCGCCATGCGAGATGCACGCAACTCACGCGCTTTTATTGAATGGGTGCGCTCCTCGACCGGCTGGAATGTCGAGATCATCTCCGGCCTCGAGGAAGCGCGGCTCATTCACATGGGCATCAATTCCAACCTGCGCATCAATGCCTCTCCCGTGCTGATGATTGACCTGGGCGGCGGGAGTTGCGAGCTTACGATTTCTGAAAAACATCGCATCCTCAGCACCGTCAGCCTGCCGCTTGGGGCGGTCCGTTTGACCAATGAATTTCTTAAGCACGATCCTCCCCGCAAATCCGAACTCCAGCAACTGCGCGGATTCGTGGCCCGCGAAATTGAGCGAGTCAGGCGGCGCATCACGACGGCACGGCCAAAAGTGGTCATCGCTACCTCGGGCACCGCGGAATCGCTCACCGCCGTCTGCCACAATCTTTATAAAACTAAAAACACGCGCGGGAACGCTGTTCCTCGAGCACAGGCACAGCGCGTGGCAAAGCGCATCTCCCGGCTGGCGATTGAAGAGCGCCGCAAACTGCCGGGCATTGGACCTAGACGGGCAGAAATCATTGTGGCCGGAGCGACGGTGTATGCGGAACTTCTTGAGCGGTGCCAGCTTCGCGGATTCCGCTATTCTGCGCTGGGACTCCGCGACGGTCTGCTGGCCCAGATGGCCGCTGAATATGACACGGGTACACGCTCGGGAAAACAGATTGAGTCCGAGCGATGGGAGTCCGTGCAGACGGCCGCGGGCCATTATCGAGTGGATATAAAGCACTCCCTGCGTGTGCGCGACTCGGCCATCCAATTATTCACTTCTTTGAAGACAATCCACCGGCTGCCGCCTGCATACCGCGAGTGGCTCTCCGCCGCAGCCATGCTTTATGAGGTGGGCGATTACGTGAATCGCAATGGCCGGCACCGGCACACTTATTACATTATTTCGCACTCGGAAATCCTGGGCTACACGCCGCAGCAGCGAAGGATCATCGCAGCAATCGCGCGATATTTGGGGAAATCGCGGCCAGCTGCGAACGAGCCTCCGATAAAACTGCTGCCGCCCGCGGACAGAAACCATGTAGCCAAGGCATCGCTTTTATTGCGTCTTGCCAGCGCGCTCAATCTTGGCCGCGGCACGACAGCAAGCAAGGCGCGTATTCGAGTTCAAAATGGAAAGGTGAACCTGACCCTCGCGGCAACCAAAAAATCCGGGCTCGATTTGGAGTTATGGGCTGTAGAAAAAGAACGCGCCTATTTCCGCGAAGTCTTGGGGCGAGAGCTCTCTGCCGAACTGGCATGAAGAGTTCTAACAATTTTCGGCGGCAGGCACCACTGTAATTCAGCCGAGTTTCGCTGCGTCTCAATCTTCGCCACGCCGGCCTTTTTCAGTTCCAAGTTAGCTTCGCAGCCGTTCTCGCTAATGGCACGACCCACAAACTCGCTCAGGTTGGGATTGTGGCCGACAACCATGATGGCCTCATGCCGGGCATACTTATCAACCATTTTGTGAAAATCGGCGAAGGATGCGCCTGGCCGAAGCGCGTCATCCAGCACTAACTTTCCTTCATATCCCAACTCATTACCTACTAAAGACGCCGTCTGAGTGGCCCGCTTCAGAGGACTTGAAATGATGATGCTCACCTGTACGTCCAGCGCATTCAGCGCGCGACCAACGTAGCCACATTGCTGAATACCGACGGGATCCAAGGCCCGTCGTTCATCTTTCTTAGGATTGCTGACTCGTTCTCCGGCGCTGGCATGGCGCAAAAAATAGATGATCATGGTTTATCGCTCTTTCCGTACTGCTGTCCGTCTTGTTTTGCGCATAGATGCCGCCGGAATTGCATCCGGAGCCTGTTTGCCTTCGGCGACTGCGATTAAAAAATCCTGGGCGCTAAAGCTTGCCACACCAGCCGGCAATTTGCGTTTGCCCTTCGCCTGCCAGACGCGTTCGTAAGTTCCATCAGCACGCAATAAGCGGGCTTTACGATTGTCGGCAAGGTAAGCGTCAAGAATCTCCCGCTTCACCCGCTCGCGAAGAAGTTCGTCTTTGACGGGGAAAATGACTTCCACCCGCTCGTACAGGTTGCGGGGCATCCAGTCGGCGCTGCCCAAATACACTTCTTCTTCTCCAGCATTCTCAAAATAATAAATGCGGCTGTGCTCGAGGAAGCGTCCAACGATGCTGCACACGCGGATATTGTCGCTGACCCCGCGCACTCCGGGGCGAAGCGAGCAAATTCCGCGCACGATCAAATCAATCTTCACGCCCGCTTGCGAGGCCCGGTAGAGCGCCATCACCACGTTTTTATCCAGCAGCGCATTCATTTTGGCGATGATGTGCGCGGGCCGGCCATGTCGCGCATGCTCCGCCTCACGCGCAATGAGCGAAAGAATATGTTCGGCCATGTTTACAGGCGCTACGAACAGCGGATCATAGGTGGCATGTTCCGCATAGGCGGTGAGAAAACTAAATACATTGTGCGCGGCGTTGGTGATGGCCGGGTCCGCCGTCAGCAGGCTCAGGTCCGTATAGATGCGCGCCGTGTTCGCGTTGTAGTTTCCTGTCCCAAGATGCGCGTACTGGCGCGTCACGCCGTCTCCGTCATGCCGGGTCAGCAATGATAGTTTGCAATGGGTTTTCAGACCGACAAGGCCGTGGAATACCTGCACTCCGGCGTCTTCCAAATCACGCGCCCAGCGGATGTTGGAATCTTCATCGAAACGCGCCTTCAACTCCACCACCGCGGTCACTTCTTTCTTGGCTGCGGCTTCGATTAAAGCGGGCACGATGAGCGAATGTTCGCTGGTGCGGTAAAGCGTTTGCTTGATGGAGAGGACATTTGGATCTTTCGACGCGGCCTCGATGAAGGAAACCACGGCATCGTAGGAGTCGAATGGATGATGCAGCAGCACGTCATGCCGCCGGAGTTCCTCAAACAGGTCTTGTGATTTGGCGGTGAGCCGGAGTTCGCGGGGAACGTAGGGTTTGAACTTCAACTCCGGATGCTGCGTTTGCTCGTAAATATTGAACAGGCGTGAGAGATTCACCGGCCCATTGACTGGAAACACCTGCCAAGGCTCCAGCTCAAAGTTCGTGCGCAGGCGCTCCACGATTTCCGGATCGGCGTCCGCGTCAATCTCCATGCGGACGGCGTCGCCCTTGCGGCGATTGTGCAGCTCGGTGCGCACTGACTCCAGCAGGTTTCGGGATTCTTCCTCAGCCAAATAAAGATTGCTGTTGCGCGTTACGCGGAAAGCGGCGGAGGAAACAATGTCATATCCGTGATACATGCGGGATGCGTGATAAACCACGAGGTCCGCGAGGAAAATGAAATCGTCGGTGCTGTCGGAAGGCAGGCGCACCAAACGCGGCAAAGCGCGGGGGACCGTCACTACTCCGGTGTAGGTAAGCGATGACCGCCGGCGGCGGCGCAACAAAAATGCCACGCATAATGCTTTGTTAATGACCCGGGGAAAAGGGTGCGCAGGATCAATCGTAACCGGCGTGAGCAGAAGATCGAGTTCGCGCTGGCAGTAGTCGTCCACGAATGCGCGGGCGCGGGCATCGAGTTCGTCGATACCCAACACCCGGATTCCATTTTCCGTAAGAAGAGGGAGTAGCTGGTCGTTCCAGCAGCTATATTGCTCATCCACGAATTCATGCGTTGCCTGGGAAACGACCTCGCGCTCTTCCAGCAAGGTGAAACCATCCAGGTCCGCTTCGGTGTATCCGTCTTCAATTTGCTGCACCAGGCCAGCGACGCGGACTTCAAAAAATTCGTCGAGATTGCTCGCGGTGATGGAAAGAAATTTTAGGCGCTCAAGCAGTGGATTGCTTTCGTCCTGGGCCTCTTCGAGAACACGCCGGTTGAAGGCCAGCCAGGAGGCTTCCCGGTTGATGTAATACTGCGGGTTGTCCAGTGAAGCGCGTGACATAGCTCAGGAACAAATCAAAGCGGAAGTCTACTTCCCCTGCGGAACTGTCTTTTTTACAACCAACATTTGTACTTCTTTGCCGTCCTGCCGCTTCAGGTACAAGTAATGTTTTTCCACTCTGAGATTTACCGGCGATCCAATCTGCCAATCATTGGGAAGCGCGTCGGCAATATGACGCGGCATAAATTCTGTTTCGTATACAGTCCCCTGGGCTTCGATGGAAACTTCAAAATAAGGGTCTTCCCGAGTAACCGGAGTGTTTACCAAATAGTACAAAACCTCACTGCGGGTCTTTGACTGTACATCGAGAATTTTCCCGGGAATGTAGCTCCCACTACTCTCTGCCCAGCCCAGAGCCGCAAGGCAGATCAAAAAAAAACTAATCTTCACGGCAAAATGCTTCATAAACTCTTATCCAGTATAGAACAGCTTTTTTTAGTCATTTTGAAATCAATAGCTTGTGTTCCCGCTTATAGATTATGGGCGCTGAAGACTTCCAGCGCCCACAACGCTTTTCTTTTTATGCCTAGAACGTATAGATCAGGTCGAACTGCAAGCGATTTAGATCTGGTTCCGTGGCTCCCGCAGCTACGCCCGCCGCCCGCACCGAATTCTGCAACGACGTATTCAACGTTCGGCCACGCCAGTAGGTAAAGCTTCCCACGGTGTTGGCCCGCACCTTCCACAATGCGTAAAAACGGTTCTGCACAATGTTGGTAGGAGCGCGTTGATCGCTTTCGACAAAGGACGCGATCGCTGAATCCTGTTCCTGCCGGTTCCATGCATAACCGATCTGGAAGTCGTTCTTGTTCTTGGTCTGTCCGATGCTGAAGTCAAAACCGTATTCTTTGTTCTGGCTTCCCAGATCGGTGCGCACAACGCCGCCCGCGCCAAGCGGATGCGCTTCCGCGTCCACGTTGTCGAGTAGTTCAAGCAGCAAATTTAAAGGCAGCCGCGCATTGTGGGTCGCGATTTGGTTGGTATCGACAAAATCGATGTAGTTAAAGCCGGAGTAGAAATGCACTTTGCCGGCTGCATCCGTGAACGTTGCATTGGTCATACCGTTCGGCCCGAACACGCAGGAAGGAAATGCCGGGAACCCCGTTCCACCCGCACAACCTGGACCTTCACCCGGAACAGGAATACCCGTCACGGTGCCGGTGGCTGTGTTCGTAAATCCCGTCGTGGTCGCTCCCACAGTAAAGGCGCTCTGTGAAAGGATCGCATCAGGGCGGTTCCACTTCAGGCTCAGGATCGACGGAGTCGTAGTCCAGTATCCAAATTGAAACTTCAACGATCCCTGGGCGCCCAACGCGTAGGAATCCTGTCCACCGCTCGCTTCGTTATACAAAAGCTCGATGGCTTGAATGCTGGTGTTCCTGAGCATGCCGCTGTGGCGATCAAACGAAGCTTTCTCGGTAAAACCTTCAGGATTCAGATCAGAGTCAAATGTCGCTGGAGTGCGTTGCCACGTATAGAGGAATTTGCCCGCCGTGACCGATAGCCACTTATGGGCAACCGGATTGTAGGCAATCCATCCCCGGTCCAGAGCAATTGTTTTGCGGTCAAAAACGTTGGTGAGACTTTCGTTTGTAGAAGTCGGATCGCCCAGAGAGCCGGTGGCGATTGAAACGCCGCCCAGGAAATCTTCATTAAGCTTGCCGTCAAATCCGAAGCGAACACGGATGCGTGCGCGATTGCGATCCTGGGTCCCAGTCTGACTGAAATTTTCGCCGCGCACCCGGATATCGCCATTCAAGCGAAAACGTCCTACGAGCCCTTCCATCACAGTCATGCGTTTTTGTGCTTCTTGAGTTTCCACGGCATCGCTCGTGACGGTTCCCTTGAGATCCGCGATGTCGCTGCTGAGCTTGATCACAGCGTCTTTTTGGTTGTTGGCAGCAGTTTCTGCAGCGGCGGCCTTTTGCTGCGCGTCGCTAGTCGTAGTCTGCACCTGTTGCAACTGTTCCTGCGCTTGTTGGGCCTGCTGCTGGGCCTGTTGCAGGGCCGTGTCGCGGTTCTGCATTTGCTGTCTTAGTTGCTCAATCTGGCGCTGCTGGGCGGCAAGAGCGTCGCGCAATTGCTGAACATCGTCCGCCGTTATGGTTGACTTAGCCGTGTGGTGGACCATTTTTTTCGGCGTTGTAGTTGTAGTTTGCGCTACCACCGTTGCAGCTAATAGCGGAACTGCACACCACCTGAGAACTGACTTCATTCTTCTCTCCTTAATTTTGCTCAAAACGAAGTTCGGGCGCATCCACCCTGTATGGAAAAGCAGCGTTCGCTGTAAACGCTTCACTCTTACGTGCCTTCGCCGTCCCGCGACATGTCACGAAATCGGCCGGCCACCTTTGTATGGGCCATCGGATGGGTAGGTTTTATTTGCAAATTGTTAAAGGGAGGTTACAAAACGATAAATTTCTGATGAATTGCCCAACTTTGAGACAGCGTATGTAGTGATAAAATAAGCAGATTACATGCGTGAAAAGCCTTCTACCGTACTTCCCGAGGTCTCACCGCAAGCGGACGTCCCACGTCCCAAGGTGGGCTTCGTAAGCCTCGGGTGTCCTAAAAATCTCGTGGATAGCGAAGTGATGATGGGCATGCTGGCCCAGGCCGGCGGCGACCTTGTGGTTCGGCCAGAGGACGCCGACGTGATCGTGGTGAATACCTGCTCGTTCATTGAGAGCGCACAGCGGGAGTCGGTGGATACGATCCTGGAGATGGCCAAGCACAAGACCTCAGGACGCGCGCAAAAACTTGTGGTGGCTGGCTGCCTGGTGGAGCGCTTTCGCGGGGAGATCCGAAAAAATATTCCTGAAGTGGATGCGGTGGTTGGAACCGGAGAGCTGGAGGGCATTCTCGCCGCTGCGGGAATGGGAACGGTGGCCCAGTCGCACAATTCGCCATTCACGATTTTGACCTCCCGTCCGGAGGGCGATGCGCGCGCCGCGCAGGGCCGCTTCTCCCGCGAGTCGTGGGATGGGGCCATTGGCGATCTGCCCAATTACCTGTATGACGAGGCCACACCGCGGGTTTTAGCCACGGCGAAGCACACCGCATATATCAAGATTGCGGAGGGTTGCGACCATCCTTGCAGCTTTTGCATTATTCCGCAGCTCAGGGGAAAGTTCCGTTCGCGAAGATTCGAATCCGTTGTGGCTGAGGCGGAACGCCTGGCGCATTCCGGCGTTCGTGAAATCACGCTGATCGGTCAGGACACCACCTGCTACGGCGAAGATTTTGGACTGAAAGACGGCTTGGCCCTATTGCTGGAAAAGCTTGCCCAGATCGAGGAATTGCGCTGGGTGCGCTTCCTCTATGCATATCCCAACAAGATCACTGGGAAGCTGCTTGATACCATCGCCGCCCACGAAAAAATCTGCTCTTACATTGATGTACCGCTGCAACATGCTTCGGCCTCTGCGCTCAAGCGAATGAAGCGGGGCGGCAGCGCTGACATTTTTCTGCGCTCCATTGAGAAGATCCGCAAGACCATTCCCGAAGTCACGGTGCGGACTTCCTTCATCGTCGGATTTCCCGGCGAAACCAAAGATGAGTTCGAGGAGTTGTGCGACTTTGTCCGCGCCGCGGAATTCGACTGGATGGGCGCCTTTGGCTACTCCGATCAGGAAGGCGCCGGGGCCTATGGACTCGGGCAGAAAGTTACCCCAGCTGAAATTGAAAGACGTCGCAAAAAGCTCATGCAGATTCAGCGCGGCATCAGCAAACGCAGAAAGAAGTCTTTGGTAGGAAAAGAATTCGACCTGCTGCTGGAAGGCGTTTCCCAGGAAAGCGAACTTCTGCTGGAAGGCCGCACCGCCATGCACGCTCCTGAGATTGATGGCAAAGTGTTCATCAACGACGTTCCGGAAGGAATGAATCCGCAGCAAGGAAATTTTTATCGCTGCCGCGTGACCGAGGCCCACGATTACGACTTGGTCGCGGAAATCCTTTGAGTCCTCTTATGGCTCGCAAACGCGCTAAGTTGCAATGCCCGACGTGCAAGAAGGCAGTCAAGAAAGTGGACGCCGACTTCCCTTTTTGCAGCGAACGCTGCCGAAGCGTTGATTTGGGCAAATGGGCGAGTGGAGCATACGTGGTCTCATCTCCGGTGACTGACGGCGATGAAGAAGCGGTTGAATCCATACTCAGGCATCGCGAAGAGAACGATTGATCAACGTGGAAAGCGCCTCCATACCAACTCCCGCCTCAAGCCGTCCAGCACCGCGCTGGGCCACGCTGACCGCGACGTTTTTTTACATTGGAAAATTAAAGCCGGGGCCGGGAAGTTGGGCGTCCGCCGCAACAATTCTTATTTGGATCGGCATCACCCGCTGGATCGCTCCTCACTGGCAGCCGTGGGCGGCAATGGGGCTTTGCCTTGTGGCAGTCCTTGTGGGAATTCCCGCCTCCACACGCGTCGCTCAGGCCTGGCAGAAAAAAGACCCGTCATTCGTAGTAATTGACGAAGTCGCAGGGCAACTGAGTCCCCTGATTGGCGCGCCGGTCACGTGGAAATCTCTTCTGGCGGCTTTTTTGCTCTTTCGCGCATTCGACATTCTCAAGCCGCCGCCAGTGCGTCAACTGGAGCGGCTTCCGCAAGGCACCGGCATTGTGCTTGACGATGTAGGCGCGGGTTTATACGCTTTGATCATCATGCAACTCCTATTTCACTATGGAGTTTTGCCGCGATGACTTGCCTCGCTGCATCCAAATAGATATGAGCATTTCTGACCGAATCATGGGGAAAAAGAGCGCGAACGGGAATCCACACATCGAGGCCGTCCGGCCCAGTTCCGCACTCCCCGGAGGCGAAATCCGCATTCAAGGCAAAAGTCTGCGCCCAGCGGAATTACAGCGGCCCACCGTCCTTTTCGGGGACCAGGAAGGTTCAGTGGTCATCAGCTCTGACGAATTTGTAGTCGCCCGCGTTCCATACACTGCATCTTCGGACTCTGTCGTTATCCGCACCTACGGACATTCCAGCAATCCGCACGAAATTCATGTGGCCAACACCATTGCTGAGAACCTGCACCCGGTTTCCAATCCCGCGCTCGACGCGGATGGCAACATCTTTACAACTGTTTCCGGCGCACGCGGCCAGAAGGTGCCAGTCTCCATTTATAAAATTGACCAGAGCTACACGATGAAGCCGTTTGTCACGGAGATGCTGAATCCCACGTCAATTGCCTTTGACCGCGAAGGCCTTATGTATGTGTCTTCCCGCTATGACGGAACGGTGTATCGCGTTGCGCCGAACGGAACTATGTCCGCTTACGCGGAAGGAATGGGAATCGCTACCGGCATTGCCTTCGACCGGGAAGAGAATCTTTATGTGGGCGATCGCAGTGGAACGATTTTCAAGATTGCGCGTGACCGCCAGATTTTCGTTTTCGCAACGCTCGAGGCCAGCGTCTCCGCCTATCACCTCGCCTTTGACGCGCACGGGAGTCTCTTCGTGACCGGCCCTACGATCTCAAGTTTTGATTGCGTCCACAAAATTGACGTGCACGGCAGCGTTTCCACATTCTTCCGCGGATTGGGCCGTCCTCAGGGCCTGGCATTCGATGCGAACGGCAATCTATACGTGGCCGCCTCTCTTGCCGGACAACGCGGCATTGTGAAGATCACCCCCGATGGGAAAGCCGCTCTGGAAGTTTCCGGATCAGGTTTGGTTGGGCTGGCGTTCGCTCCGGGACGATCAGCGATTTTGGCTACAACTACCGCCGTTCATCGCCTAGCGTGGAACATCGAAGGGTTGCTTTAAACAACGGCGTTCGGCCGCCTCTTAATATCCCATTTCTTTCAGCGCCGCGACGAACCGTTCATCGTTCAACCAGTTCTTGAAGGAATCATCCTTTCGCGGGTCGGGAAAACTTTGGTATTGCGGCCATTTGTCTTTGCGCTTGTACGCTTCCTGAAGATTGACGAGTGCCTGCTCCAAATTACCGCTTTCGCTATAGCTGCAGGCGAGGTTGTAGTAGTACGGCGGATAATCGGGGTCCTGGACAATCGCCTTGCGGTAGATCTCAATTGAGTGGTCAAACTTTCCCGACATTCCATAAATGACACCGAGCTGGTCGTTGATGTGCCGTTTTTGCTCCGGCGTCACATCCTGCGCGGCATCGGCAATTTCTTTGGCGCGTTCATATTCGCCAATACAATCCATTTTGGTCTGGGCGAAGAGCGCGTCTCCCAATTCCATATGAGCCTGCCACGAATTGGGATTTGCCTTGATTGCCGCCCGAAAATGCTTTTCAGCGTCTTTATATTTCTGGTGCTGGTAGGCGGTGGTTCCCTTCTCTAACTCCTTTTCGGAATCACCCTGCTGGGCAAAACCCTGCACTGCGAGCATCGCAAAAATCATGCACGCAAAAAAGCTGATTGCGAAGATTCGACGCATACCTGCCTCCGGTAAATGAGCCTCCACAACATACCACTTCTTGTAATTTTCAGAGTTATGGTCCAAAGCTGCTCTCCGACGATGGATTTGCCGTGTATTTCTGCCCGCAGATTTTGGATATTGGGGCGGGTGCAATAAACTCTAGGCGTGAACGCCGAGATCATTGTCGTAGGTTCGGAGCTGCTAACCCCTTTCCGCCAAGACACTAATTCGCTGTATCTCACGGAAAAGTTGAATCAGCTAGGCGTGGACGTGCGCCGCAAAACCATCGTCGCCGATGATCAAAAACAGATTGCCGAGCTCACGCGCGTGGCGCTGTCGCGTTCTGACATTCTCATTTTCAGCGGCGGCTTAGGCCCTACCGAGGATGATCTGACCCGTGAAGGCGTGGCCGAAGCCTTGCAGCTTGAGTTGCAACGCGATCCTGAGATGCTGGCCGCGTTCGAGGTTCGCGCCGCCGCTCGGGGCTGGAAGATGACTGCCAATAACCACAAGCAGGCGGACGTCATTGCCGGAGCCATTGTCCTGGCCAATTCCAACGGCACCGCGCCCGGCCAATGGATTACTCGCAAGCATGACGGACGGGAGCGCATCCTGTTGCTCCTGCCCGGGCCTCCTCACGAATTAAAAGCAATATTTGAAGAACAGTGTATGGCGCGGCTTCGGACCGTGCTGCCCACCCAATTCATTGTTACCCGTGTGCTGAAGATTACCGGCATTGGCGAGTCGCAATGCGATGCGCGCGTCGCGCCCATCTACAAGGGTTACACGGATGTCCAGACGACAATCCTTGCCGGGGCAGGAGAAGTGCAACTGCATTTGAAGACCCATGCAGACAGCATTGACGCCGCGCAAAAGCGCGTGGATAAACTGGTCGAAGAAATTGAGAATGAACTCGGCGATCTGGTCTTCTCCGACACCGGCGAATCGCTGGAGCAGATTGTTAATTACTATCTGCAAATGCGCAACGTATCGCTGGCCGTCGCTGAATCCTGTACCGGAGGGCTGGTGGCGGAAAGGCTGACTTCCATCAGCGGCAGTTCACGCTACTTTCTGGGTGGCGCGGTGGTGTATTCGAACGAACTTAAAACCCGCTTCGCCGACGTTCCTGCTGAAATGATTGAGAAGCACGGAGCGGTAAGTGAGGAAGTTGCCAGGGCCCTGGCCGAGGGAATTCGCAAACGCTGCGGCGCATCGTTTGGGATGGGGATCACCGGAATCGCCGGACCGACGGGCGGATCGGCGGAAAAACCCGTCGGGCTGGTCTTTCATGCGCTCGCCAGTGAAGCGGGTGTGGAAGTTGTACGCAAGATTTTCCCCGGCGACCGCAAGCATATTCGCTGGTTCGCGTCGCAGACCGCGCTGGATATGGTAAGACGGAAGCTGATGTAAATCTCGTACATGCGAATTTTTGTTGCTCTCGACCTTACTCCGGAAATCCGCGAGCGGCTGGAACGCTTCGTGGACGGGGTGGAGAATTTCGTCGCGGAGGCGCGTTGGGTGCGTCCGGAGTCGCTGCATGTGACGCTGAAATTCATTGGTGAGAAGAATCCGGAATCCGTCGAAAAGATCAAGCAGGCGCTTTCATCTGTCCGGGCAAATGCTATCGCACTCAATTTTCGCGGATACGGATTCTTTCCGACGCCGAAAGCGCCGCGCGTATTTTGGGCGGGAATTGAAGCGGGACCGGAACTCGCTGCTCTGGCAAAGCAAATAGATGAGGCAACGGCAGCAGTGGACGTTTCCCGGGAAGATCACCCCTACAGCTACAGCCCGCATTTGACGTTAGCGAGGGCGGGATCGCGAGGAAGTGCGAAAAATACTGTTAGCACCGGTGCCCCGCGCTGGCAGAAAGGCGACAGTCCGAACCAGCGCTTCGCTAAGCTACAAGAGAAATTGGGCAGCTTGCCGGCGCCCGAGTTTGGTACGATGACAGCCCGGGAATTTTTTCTGTACGAAAGCCAGTTGTTGCGCGGCGGTTCGCGCTATACAAAAATCGGGCAATTCGCATTGAAGCCGCAAGAATAAATCGTGGACCATATTCTGCTATCGGCGGGCATTGGCTATCTTCTGGGCTCCATCCCCTTTGGATATCTGCTGGTCCGCATTTTTCACGGCGCGGACATACGCCAAATGGGCAGCGGGAATATTGGCGCCACCAATGTTTCTCGCACTTCACTCGCGCTGGGAATTATCACGTTATTGTTCGACGCGACCAAGGGCTTGGCTGCCGTGCTTCTCGCCAGGTTTCTGTTCCCCGGTAATACCGCTGCCGCAGGTGCAGCCGCTTTATTCGCAGTTGTCGGCCACATCTTTCCCGTCTGGCTGAAATTTCGCGGCGGCAAAGGAGTCGCTACCGGGCTGGGATCCTTCATTCTTCTAGCTCCCAAGCCCGTGGTCATTTGTATCGCCATCTTCCTAGCTCTGGTTGCGCTATTCCGTTATGTGTCTCTCGCTTCCATAACCGCGGTCGCGCTGCTGCCGATCTTAATTTTCATGCTTCATGCGCGTCAGCCGGAAATCGCGCTGGTTGCGCTTCTCGCAGCGGCTCTCATCCTTATCCAGCATCGCGGGAATATGGGGCGATTGCTCTCGGGCGTCGAGCCGCGTTTTCGCGCGGGGCATGGAGTACGATGAGCCGCGTTTCCATCTTGGGCGCGGGTGCGTGGGGAACGGCGCTGGCAATTGTGCTGGGACGCAAGGGCATCCACGATGTACGGCTGTGGGTGCGCGAAAAAGAAGTTTATGACGCGATCGCATCGCGCCACGTCAATGACATTTTCCTGACCGGCTGCCCCATTCCAAAGAGTGTCTCCGTCACAACGGAATACGAACCCTGTATTCAGGAAGCGGAAATCGTTGTTTGCGCTGTTCCTTCGCAGCATTGCCGGGTCGTTTTTCAGGAGATCAAAAGATATCTTCAGCCGCAAATGTTGCTGGTAAGCGCAACCAAGGGGCTGGAACAGTCTTCCCTGCTGCGCATGACTTCCGTGATCTCTGAAGTGGTCGGCGCGGAAGCCCACTCTGCTCCACGCGTGGGCGCGCTCAGCGGTCCATCTTTTGCCAAAGAGGTTGCGCAGGGCGACCCAACAGCTATCACGATTGCATCCGAGGACACCGCGCTTGCCCAGACCGTGCAGCGAACCTTCAGCGACGCAAGCTTTCGCGTTTACCGCAACGATGACGTGACCGGCGTAGAACTGGGCGGCGCGCTGAAGAATGTGGTCGCCATCGCTGCCGGGGTTTGCGACGGCTTGGGGCTCGGACACAACTCCATTGCCGCCCTGATCACGCGCGGCTTGGCTGAGATTACCCGTCTAGTAGTGGCGTGCGGAGGCCGCGAGCACACCATGGCTGGACTTGCCGGGCTCGGCGATCTCGTCCTCACCTGCACCGGAGAACTCTCCCGCAACCGCAGCATTGGGGTAGAGCTGGGGCGCGGCCGCAAGCTGTCGGAAATTTTATCCAACATGCGCGGTACGGTCGCCGAGGGAATCTTCACAACCTACGCCGCCGTCGGGCTGGCGCGTGCCCACGGAATCGAAATGCCTATCACCGAGCAAATGCACTCAATCCTGCGCGATGGCAAACCGCCGCGCGAAGCTATCCATGAGTTGATGACGCGAAGCGTGAAGAGCGAAATTAATCTGGATTAATGATAGACAAAACTGATCTCACATTGGTTGCCCCACGCTTCGCGGGTTTCGAAGCGTGGGCGCCACGGAAGATGGCGTCAAGGGGATTCCTGTATGTGATATCTGGGTCCGCGGCACCCACCCGGCGAACCCCGCGCCGGCCTGGGCAGCCAGCGTTGAAATGGTACAAACAAAAACGCAGAAGGGGCCAACGAGCGATGGCATTCTTATCGAGAACGCGCTATAACCACTTTCTTCTTCCGTTGAGCGGAAATACTTCGCATGAACACGTCAGCAGGCAAATTGAATCTGGCGCTCAATGCTCGAATCTGATCTATGCTGATTTCTCGATGTCCATTCATAAACATTGAGACGGCACTCTCATTACCAAATTGAGGAATCAAATCTCGTTGTGTGAGTTCCTGGTGTTCCATGAGATGGCGGACGACTGAAACAGGATCGCCTGCTGGAATCGAATAATGTTCTTTCTCATAGTGCTCGATAAGTAGAGTTAGAAGGTTGATCGCCTCAATCTCATCAGTTGAAGGATCCTCTTTGGCAGTCAATGAAAACAAGCTTTCCGTATATTCTTCAAGCTCCCGATCGTTGTGAATGGTTCGTGGGGCACCATGAGCAATCATTTCCACCGGATTTGCAAATAGCGTGCTCATTTCTTCCCGTACCTCCTGTCCCAATTTTCCTTTTTGTCGTATTCCTTGTGCGTTAAAAAGGAACGGACATAGACATGACCGCCGGTTTTGAGTTCCTTCATCGTCTTTGCATAATGGATGACCGTCACGAGCCTATATCGGTTTTTTCTGATGTTGAAGATTACGTAACCATCTACATTGTCAGCATCGGGAAATATTGCGCGAACTTCGGTAAAGTTATGCCAGCGAACCTTCTCAACAATTCTGTGCCGAGCCTCGATTTCGCCCCTCGCATCCGCATATTTTTGCGTTGCTTCTTTCAGAAGCTTAAGCGTAACGATATGCACCAATGGAATAATACTTCACATTACGTGAAGTCGTCAATGAAATAGCGCTTGTCTTCCTTCTCCGCTCACAAATCATCGGTACCACACCACACGGCCTGCACTTTCGTAATGGCCCGATAGATATCCAAGCGATTCGGTGCACAGTAGAATCATGAGTACTCCCCGACTCGGCCGAAGTCTGTTTTCGGTATTTTGCGATACAGCTGCCACTTGAGATCACTTATTCCATCGCGCATCCCGATTCTGTACAGCATTCTCAGCGTTCTAGTCCTCATTAGCGTCGTACCGATGTATTTCTACTCCGAGCGAGTGGAGTACATCAATCGGCAACGACTGATTACCAATGAACGCCTTTTGCAAAATACTGTGACGCGATCGCTGAGCGATGACATTTCCCAGCACCAGGACTCTTTAGGGATGATGCTGGCTAATCTTTCTTCCGCTATTCAAGTGGCCAGCGGCGGCGACATTACCGATGCGCACGTGGAGACTCCCGAGTTGCGTGCCCTGCTGGAAAACTTTGTTTCTTCGTCCGGCGATTTGGCCTACGCCACTCTGCTGAATACCGACGCCAAGGGAATCTCCGCCGGACGCATTTCTCCAGACGCATTTTTGCAACGTGAGTTGGAACGGGCCTTTGCTGCTGCGCAGGAAAATCGCTCTTATACAGGACAGGCCCTGGTCATCGGAAGCGGAAAGTCGCAAAAAACCGTGATTCTGGTGAGCACCCCGGTTACGGTGGATGGACATTTTCTGGGAATGGTAGGCGCCGTCGAAGACCTGCAGTTTCTTATTCGTCGCTTGCAGGAGATCAACCGCGGCGGGCTTACTCCTTACGTTGTGGACAGTCAGGGACGCTTGGTCGCCGGAGGCAGCGAAAACTATGCCACCGGTCAGGACATGACCAACCTGGAACTTGTCCGAAACTTCGTGGACCAGGGCAGCAAGACGCAATTCGTCGCGGCCACCCGGGAGTTCCTTGCCACGATCAACGGCGCACAAATACAAATGCTGGGGAGCTACAGCCCGGTCTCTAGCCTCGATTGGGCAGTGGTCGTACAAAAACCCCGCGCGGAAGCTTATAGCGGGGTATTCGAAATGGAGCACACGGCGCGGCTGCTGGCATTTATAGCCGTGCTGCTGAGCATTCTGATCAGCATTGTCGCCGCCCGGCTTATTACCAATCCTCTTGATGTGCTGACGAATTTCAGCCATGCCATCGCACGCGGCGATTTCTCTCAGCGGGTCAAGCTGAAAAGCCGCAGTGAAATTGGCGAATTGGCGGCCACTTTTAATACGATGTCAGAGGAACTCGAACACTTCATTCTTGACTTAAAGCGGGCTGCGACGGAGAACCGTGAGCTGTTTATGAGTTCTATCCAAATGCTTGCCGGAGCGGTTGATGAAAAGGACCCCTACACCCGAGGCCATTCTGACCGCGTCACGAAATATTCGGTCATGATCGCCCGAGAGATGGGCCTGGAAGAATCCTTCATCGAGACGCTGCAAATTTCAGCGCAATTGCACGACGTAGGCAAAATCGGCATTGAAGACCGCATCCTGAAAAAACCCGGAGCCTTGACCCCTGAAGAATTTGAAATCATGAAGACGCACACCACCAAGGGTGCGCACATCCTGAGAGGTGTAAAACAGCTGGCGGACATGCTGCCGGGAATTGAGTTACACCACGAGTCTTTGGATGGCCGCGGTTATCCCCACGGATTGAAAGACGAAGCCATTCCGCTGCTGCCCCGCATCATCGGGGTGGCTGACACATTTGACGCGCTTACCACGAACCGCCCTTACCAGAAGGCCCATGATGTGGAACAGGCCCTGCGCATCATTCATTCGCTGGCCGGCAAGCGCCTGGATCCAGTTCCTGTCGCCGCGCTGAATACCCTTTACGAGCGAGGCGATATCCGCATTCAGAAAAGAGCTGCAGTAGCGACGGTGACGACCGCTGCCGTCGAAAGCGCAGAAATCTCCTTGCCAAGCGATCCACCGCTGAGCGCGGAAGTTGCTACTCCCGCTACTCTCGCTTCACTGACCTGAACGCCCATCGCCGAACCCTTCAAGGTTTAACGGCCCTACTCCCTTTCCCAAAGGATAAGCATTGGCAATCGCGTTGTGAACGTAGCTCTTCGCCAAAGCTACTGCCTCTGGCAAGCTCTTCCCTAACGCAAGTTGGCAGGCAATTGCCGTCGCGAAAGCACATCCAGTTCCATGCGTGGAATTTGAACTTAGCCGCTCGGAAGTGAAGATTTTCTGTTCTACCCCGCCGCGTCCGGGAATGCTGAGGACGTCGGTGGCTTCCTGCAAATGCCCTCCGGTAATAACTACCGCCTTCGCACCGAGGAAGTGCAACTTTTCGTCCGCCGCCCGCATTTCCTCCACATTTCCCACAGGGAGTTCGGTCAGGGCCGCTGCCTCTTCAATATTAGGAGTGATAATTTCGGCCAATGACAATAATCGTTCCTTCAGAACCATTACTCCTTCCCCATCTATCAGATCCGCGCCGGAGGAGGATTTAAGAATCGGGTCCAGAACCACGTGGGGCGTGAGTAGCTCGGACAGAAAATCCGCCACCACCTTGGCGATTGCTGCGGAACCCAGCATGCCAACGTGGACCGCGCTGATTTCCATGTCCTCAGCCAGGGCATGCAGACTCTCTCGCAATAGGGCCGGATCCACAGGTTCCACCCTCCGAACCCCGGTGGTTGACTGCACGGTAAGCGCGGTCAGGCAAGAGACCCCATAGCAACCATGAGCGGCAATCGTCTTAATATCGGCCGTCACCCCCGCTCCGGAGGAGGGGTCAAATCCTGCGATGGTAAGAACTACGGGCGGAGAGTTCACACCGCAAATCTACGGAAACTCGACAGAATTGGGAAGAGGGGGATGAAAAAACCTCTCGAAAATTGCGCTAACTAACTGAAACAAATAGCATTACAGAAATAGTGCGGCATTGGGAAGCCAAGCGACAGAAAACAAAAGACTTGTAATTATTTCATCCTCCAACTCCATTGGGCTATTTACTTATTGGTAAATACATAACTTACTTAATTACAGCGAGATGAGGATGATTACTCAATATCTACAGTAAGTTACGTTTTATATCTGTTACTAAGCCGTCAAGTTAATACAGGCTATTTCGCATTGACAGGCCTTCGTTTGCCCCGGTAGCCTAATTGCTGTCAATGACGAAGTAACCGTACGGGGAGGACCAGTTTAGAGATGCGAGGTGACTGAATGCGAGTACGTATAGCTCATGGGGTGGCTGCCATTGTTTTGGCTGCCAACTTGGGAGCGGCTCAGGGGCCAATCAGCTCAGGGTCTAAAACCCAAAGTAAACCAGTTCCGCAGCAGGTGGTTTTAAAGACTGTATCGGTAAATGTTCATGAGAGGCCGTACCAGGTTGGGGTCGCTTCCTGGTATGGAAGCTACTTCCAGGGCAGGGATACCGCCTCGGGAGAGCCTTATGACATGTATGCCCTGACCGCCGCCCATCCTAAGCTTCCGCTGGGAACACTGGTGAAGGTCACCAATGTACGCAATGGCCGCGCAATCGTCGTGCGAGTCAATGACCGCGGACCGGTGGTGCCAGGGCGAATTATTGACCTTTCCTACAGCGCGGCACGGGCCTTGAACTTCAAGAGCCGGGGCTTGCAGCGCGTCCGCCTGGACGTCGTCCACCCCGAAGTGGTGGCCGAAATGCGCGCTCCCTTGGCCTACTAGGCCGACTCGTTCTACACTTCAGCCATGACTGATCCGCGTGAGCGGTTAATCGTGGCCTTGGATGTGCCGTCCGCGGCCGCCGCCCAGAAAATGGTGGCGGCCGTGGGCGATTCCGCCTCCATCTACAAAGTCGGAATGCAGCTTTATACCGCCGAAGGACCACAGGTAGTTCGCGACCTCATTGCTTCCGGCCGGAAAGTGTTTCTGGACTTGAAGTTTCACGATATCCCCAACACTGTCGGTTCCGCGATACGAGAGGCGGCGGGTCTAGGCGTCTACATGCTGACCGTGCATGGCTCGGGCGGCGGCAAGATGCTGCGTGCCGCAGCAGAGTCTGCCAAAGCGGCCTTGGGCTCCGCTCCCATCGTTCTGGCCGTTACTGTCCTCACAAGCATGGACCAGAATGACCTGAACGCCGTGGGAGTCGCAGACGAGGTCGCTCACCAGGTTGTGAGATTGGCGCGCATTGCGATCCAAAGCGGCTGCGGAGGAGTTGTGGCGTCCGTTCAGGAAGCTGCCCTGCTGCGCAAGGAAGTGGGTGGAAATTTTGCTATTGTAACGCCGGGAATTCGTCCCGCGGGAAGCGCCATCGGCGATCAGGCGCGCGTTGCGACGCCCGCCGAAGCGATAGCCGCTGGCGCCACGCATATTGTCGTGGGGAGGCCGATTACCGGAGCAAGCGATCCCTCAAATGCGGCGCGTGAAATTATTGCGGAGATGAGCGAAATTGCTGCAGAATCTCGCCTCTGAATTGCGGCTTTACAGCTTCTCGTAAAACTCACACGCCGAGCAGGAGATAAAAATCCCGCCGGGGATACCGCGTTCGCGGTCCTTCACACGCTTTACGATCCTGGTCTGCTTGCCGCACTTGGGGCAATCTGTGCTCTTCGTGGTATCCATGACTTTCTTACGGTCGGCTGTTTTTGCGATCTTGGCCATGTTCTCTCCTCATCTCCCACACACCACCGGACGGCCATAACAAAACAATCCTAAAATGTTAGGGAGGCGGTTCTGGCTGAATCCGCTCTGGAATTTTTGCGAGGAAGCCGCTGGAACATCATCCAACTTCTTTTCGCTGGTTTTGATTTTACAGTAATTCCGTAACGAATGTCTTCACGCTTACATTTCCACTCTACAGAGGGTTAGAATACGCGCCAGCGTTGATCGAGAATTTGGGATGTAGCCGTCCAGGCATAAATCCGTGCCGCCGCCTCTTCGTGATTTAGGAATTTGGGCCGAGTCAGCAACCAACAATTTCCAGGAGGAACACTATGCCGTCTCGCTTCGGTTTGAATCGCGTTTGCGCCTGTCTTGCAATTTTGTTGTGTATTTTTCTTCTGCCCACAGCCCTTTCGGCGCAGGATGATTCCGTCCCCAAATACGATTTGTTCCTTGGCTACCAGTGGCTTCATCCCGGCGGCACTGTTCCTTCGCCTCTGGGCACGCCCAGCGCGCCCATTCCTTTCGATGTGCCCGACATGAGCAAAGGCCTCGGCGTGGCCTTCACCTACAACTTCAACCGCTATCTCGGAGCGGAAGTTGATTTTGGGCATAACTGGGACAACTATGAAACCACTTATTCAGGCGGTCCGCGGCTTATGTTGCGAGCTGACCAGGACAACGCCGCCTTTTTCCTTCATGCGCTGTTGAGCTACAACCGACTGGGCATTGACGGGCTCGGAGAGAGCAGCGGGATCGGCACAATATTAGGCGGTGGATTGGATGTAAAGCTCACCCATCTTATTACCTGGCGAGTCGCGGAAGGCGACTATGTGGGCGCATTCCAGCACTTTCAGCCTTATGCGAACGTCGCCGATATCGGTCATCCGGCGTTGAAGGGCGTGCGCCTGCGCACCGGAATTCTGTTCAACTTTGGATATCCCGAAACCAAGGTCGTGGGCGTGACGGTCGCCGTACAGCCTTCCGAAGTTATGGTCGGTGAGCCGCTAACGGCGACCGCTACCGCCAGCAGCTTCAACCCCAATCACAAGCTGACTTACGAGTGGAGCAACAGCTGCGGAAAAATTTCTGGCAGCGACACTACCGCCAGCATTGATACCAATGGCGTTCCCGGCGGCACATGCACGGTCACCGTCCACGTGATGGACCCGAAGTCACACAAGAACAACGAAGCCAGCGCCTCGACCAGCTTCACGGTGAAAGAACCACCCAAGAATCCGCCAACGGCTTCGTGTACGGCGAATCCAACCAGCGCGCAAGTGGGGGCAACGGTCGCGGTCAATTGCACCTGCACCAGTCCTGACGGCGTGCCGGTAACGGTGAGTAACTTTACTTCGACAGGTGGCACGATCAGCGGCAGTGGCAACACGGCGACGCTGAATACCTCCGGGGCATCAGCAGGAACGGTCACAGTAAGCGCGACGTGCGCAGACCAGCGTGGATTGAATACCCAGGCGACAACGTCCGTCAGCCTGGAAAATTCTCCGCCTCCGCAGGTTTCGCCTGAAGTCCGGCAACTGGAAGCTCGCCTTTCTTTGCACAGCGTTTATTTCGTAACCGCTCAGCCGAGTGTAGCCAAATCAAATGGAGGCCTGCTTCTCAGTCAGCAACGTACGCTCACAACTCTTGCTGAAGACTTCAAGAAATATCTGGAGAGCAAGCCAGATGCGCATTTGATTCTGCAAGGCCACGCTGACAAACGCGGCACGGCAGCCTACAACCAGGCGCTTTCAGAACGACGCGTGAACAGCACCAAGAACTTCCTGGTGCAGCATGGAGTTCCGGAAGCCAACATCGAAACCAAAGCCTTCGGCGCGGAACAGAATCTCACAGCCGATCAGGTGAAAGCTTCGGTGGAACAAGACACCGAACTTACGCCGGGAGAGCGCACGCGAATCCTGTCACATGAGCGTGTCATCATCCTGGCGAGTAATCGCCGCGTGGATGTAACGCTGAACACGACCGGACAAGAGTCGGTGCGGCAGTTCCCGTTCAACGCGGAGGACTCGTTGACGCTGATTGGCGGCAGAGAGAAGCCTGCGGCGAAGACGAGTAAGCCAGCAGCAAAGAGGCCAATGAAAAAGAAACGTTAGATCGTTTAAGCGATATGGCCGGTTGAGATAGGAATCCCAGCCGGCTTTTAAGTTCTGTTAAAACATCACAAGTAACTAATTCTTCTTTTGATTAGTTTTGTAGAGAAACTCGAGACGAGCCACCTCACCGTTGGCAACGTTTGCGATAAGAAAAACTATGAAAAACGTCTTGCGGAGGTGTTTGCGTACATATGGGACAAATCGCATATCGCTCAGCACCGTAATAAATTGCCGCGAGCTTATCTTGCCAGCTTTTAGTTGGATAGTAAGGTTGACCGCAACAATTGCAAATTAGTTGCAATTGTTGCGAATTATCTAATCGCATTTCAAGTTTTCGTTTCATGCGAATCAAGCTCGTGAATCAGCAGGAAGATGCTCGACTGGAATTTGACCCGAACCACCGCAGTTTGTGCAAGTCACCCCATTTCGTGTACCGCTCCCGTGACAAAGCGGACAGTCCGTAGACATTGGTACTTCTGACATAAGCATTACCTCCCCAAAATACTGACGAGTTAGAGGGGCCCTCATTTATTGTACTTGCAAGAATCAACGGGCGAAACTAGTGTGTAGTGCGTCAAACCGATCTACTACCAGCTAATCGTTTTAATTGACAGCTTTTAGGCTGTCCGGTAGTCTATCTCTTTCATGCTGACTCTGCACCATCATCGCCATCATCACGCGCACGGCGCGTTGGCGGCGGTGTAGCTGAAAGTAGCCAGCACACAGAGTTTCGGGCCCGCTGACGCTAGAGTCAGCGGGCTTTTTGTTTGCGTATAAAGAAATTGTCATTCCGAGCGTAGCGAGGAATCTGCTGTTCAAAGCAGATTCCTCATGGCTGAAGCCATTCGGAATGACAAAAATAAATGAAGGACGGAAGATAGGAACGCTAATGGAACCAAAAATTGATTTCGAAAAAATGGGCGGTCTGGCCCCGGCTATGGTTCAGGACGCCGACAATGGCGACATCCTGATGCTTGGCTTTATGAATGCCGAGTCTTACGCAAAGACTCTGAGCACAGGCTACGTGACATTCTTCAGCCGCACCCGCAATAAGCTTTGGACCAAGGGCGAGACCTCCGGCAACCGGCTCAAGGTGCTCTCCGCCTCGACCGACTGCGACAACGATGCCCTACTCTTCAAAGTACATGTCGAGGGCGACGGTCTAGTCTGCCACGAGGGCACGCGCTCCTGCTTTACAAAAAACATTGCTATTCAAGACGCAGCTGCCACGCAGGAGG
>JANWKU010000128.1 GCA_025451215.1 Terriglobales bacterium | reverse complement strand
CCGACGTTTGGCGCGTCATGACATGTCGAGCATGTGCCCGTGACCGTTTTCTGCCCGAGAGCGTCATTTAATCCGGCAACGTCCGTGATGGAAATCGGAAACGTGTTGAAGAGCACTTCGCCGCGGGCAATGGACCGTCGTGCCGCCGACTGGCGATCATGGCCGGACAGATTCAGCCAGGAATTATAGATATCGAAAACATTCGGATTGAACGCAGCGCCCGATGGATTGCCTCCCAGCGGATCATTAATTCCGAGGAAGAAGGGCTCACTCGGCAGTGAATAAGGGCCGCCATGTGCTCCCGCATTATTTAGCGGTCCCGCGGCTTTATCGTAAGTTTGCGCGGTGAGTAAAGAACTTTCCAAACTTACGATTTGTGCCAATTGTTCCGGGGATGGCGCGACCATGGCTTGCGCGTGGCCGGTTGTCGCGTCCGACGCCTGAGAAGTTAGATTCTGATCCAAGCTTTCACCGGCGAAAGTTTCGCGGCCGTCCCACATCACAGTGGCGAGGAATGGAAGGTTCGTACTGGGCAGAGGGCGGCGGTAGAGCGCAGGCTGGCTTTTTGTGGTTTCGCGGCACGAGTAAGGATCTGCGATGGAGAGAATGGAAAATTGCGCTCCGGACGGTACCGGCATTGAAATGCGGATAAGGCCTTTTTTCAATAGCAATCTATAGGCAGATAGCCGTTCAAGCACCGTTGCAACCTTCGCGCTGGGGCAGACCGCTCCATCCACGGGACGGAAAATCGGATCGGTACCTAATGTCGTCAAAAAACGAAGCGCGATATCCGGAGGCGAGATTGACCATCCTTGCGAAGGAACATGGCAAGAGAGGCAGGTGCGTCCGTTCGAACCGATGTTTTTGAAAAAAGGATTGGTGAGGTCAATGGAACCAGTCGTGGAGATCGTTGAAATCGTGCCGTTCGGGTCAAGAGAAACAAGTGGAGATGGGACACTCTGTGAAAACGCTGGTGAAGTGAAAACGAGCAATCCAATCGTTACGTTAAGAACGAGAATTGACAAAAACCTGCATGAAAAACCGCTGCATTGAATAAACATCGCTGCCCCTTTGAACTGCGGAATTCTTTAGTTCCATGCTTACAGCGAAATGGCGAAAAACTGGAAGTCAGGTGCGGAGCGCTGCAAATTTGCCGGATATTACCACGGTATTTCTCTATCTACAATAGTGAAGTAGTACGTCATTCCGTTACAAAGTCAGGTCTTCGTGAATGGCGGTAAAGGATCAAATAGTTTCGGCGATCGGGAAAACATTTGCATATAAACTGAACTAACTTGCAGCGAAGCGTGGCGTGTGTTGAAATTTCAGTGCCATGGATCGCCGCGATTTTATTCGCCTCTCTGTTGCTTCGGCAGCCGCTCTTCAACTTCCTTTCAACTCCACTAGGGGTTTTGCTGACGAGAGCCGCACAGGCTCTATCCGACTCACGCTTCGCCCGGACCGTTTGGGCAACAGAATTGGGGAAGACTTTAGCGGGTTGAGCTACGAATCGGCGCAGTTGGGAAATCCGAATTTTTTCTCCGGGGACAATCCCGAGCTCGCCGGATTTATGCGGGGACTGGGAAAGTCGGGCGTGCTGCGCATCGGCGGCAACACAAGCGAGTATTGCTATTGGAAGCGCGGCGCGGAAGGAACTGCGGGTGCCGCGAACACGGAGAGCATGCCAGCGGACAAGACCAATCCGGTCGCGTTCGGGCTGGCCGTCGGGCCTGACAAGGGATTGACGGCGGCCGCCGCCGTGAATATTACGCCGCTGGCTGTCCGCAACCTACGAGACTTTCTCGATGCCTGCGGCTGGAAGCTGATTTACGGATTGAATATGGGCACAGGTACGCCGGACGCTGCGGCGGATGAAGCGGCGTACGTGATGGACACGATCGGCACGAAGCTGATCGCTTTTCAATTGTGCAATGAGCCCGATCTCTTCTACCACAACAAGATTCGCAAATCCGATTATGACTTTGCGCAATTCGCTGACGAATGGCAACGCTTCTATCAAGCCATTCGCGCGCGGGTTCCGCATGCGCCCTTTGCCGGGCCCGACACGGCATACAACAACGAATGGCTGGTGCCCTTCGCGAAGAGATTCAAGAATGAGGCGGTATTCCTCTCGCAGCATTATTATGCCGAGGGGCCGCCGACCGATCCTTCCATGACCATTGAACGTCTGCTGCGTCCAAATCCCGCGCTGGAAGCCGAATTCGCAGGGATGAGAAAGACGGTGCAGGAATCGGGATTGCCTTTCCGGTTGGCGGAGACGAACTCCTGTTACCGAGGCGGCAAGCCCGGCGTGAGCGATACTTTTGCGTCGGCGTTGTGGGGCGCGGACTTGATGTATCAACTGGCCTCCGAGGGCGGCATGGGCATCAACTTCCACGGGGGCGGCTACGGTGTGTATACCCCGATTGCCGGCACTCGCGAAGACGGATTTCTGGCGCGTCCCATTTATTACGGTATGCTGCTGTTCGCGCAGGCTGGAGCGGGGCAGTTGGTGGAAAGCAAACTGGATTCAGACGCGAATTCCCAGGCGCCCCTGCTCACAGCATATGGACTGCGGAGCGATAGCGGCGCGATCAAAGCCGCGGTCTTCAATAAAAATATGGATCGGAATGTGCGGCTTACGATTGATCCCGGCGAACGATCGCAGAAAGCGAGCGCGCTTCGACTTCACGCACCGCGAATTGACGACACTACCGACACCACCTTCGGCGGCTCTGTTGTTGGTGCGGGCGGAGCGTGGGCAGCCGCACGCGAAGAGAAGTTGTCCGTAGAGAATGGTGTTGCGGTGATTGATTTGCCAGCGGCGAGCGCTGCGCTGGTTGTGTTTGAACATTAGGCCGGTCGGAATATCCTTATTTCGGGCCGGTCGCCACTTGAATATTTTCTTGCAATGCCGCGCCCAGCACTTTGCCGGGGCCCGATTTTTGGGCAAAAACAACCAGCCGTATATTTTTGGGATCGGTTCCAGGCTTAAGTTTTATTTCATTATCCCGGTTGAAGGTCTTGCCTTTTTGCATCTTGCCAATCTTCGTTAGCTCCTGCACGACCGCTACATGAGTCAGGTGTTTACCGCCATTTTCACCGCGTAGAACCTGGGATTCCGCATGGCTAAGGGCGACCGCGTCATAGATGTCCGCGTTCTCGCCAGCGGAATCGCCATCCACTTCGACGTGCGCGCGAAGGGCGGTTGGATTCGCGGGATCAAGAGTCACGGAAGTGATGCGCACGGGAACTTTCTGGCTGGCTGCCGCCTTCTGAAACGTTTGTTCCATTTGCTGATCGTCCGTGAGATGAAGGTCGGTCGCGCCATCCACGATCACCTGCGGGGTGTAAGGGGTTTGCAGGCCGAGCGCGCGAACATAGTCGCTCTGCCGCTGGGTTACAAGGGATGACGAGTAGGGATCTTTCCAGCCGTCATGGTTCCAGTAATCCACGTGCTCGCTGAGCACAATCAACTGTGCGCCGGGAAGCGGCTGAGCGGCATCCATGCGCTGCAGCCAGGCGTCGGCCGGAGGGCAACTCGAGCAGCCCTCTGAAGTGAAGAGTTCCACGAGCACTGGCGTGGCGGCATGAGTGTCGGCGGCTCGCGAACTTCCGATGGTCATAAGCCCCACCAAAAAAACGACGGCCAGACTTTTCATGAACGACACGCCAGCAAGTGGATTGGCTTTGGGCAGACAAAGCTTCAGGAACAGCATAAGTAGACGTTAGTCAGTATGGAAGTCACACGCAATATCCACTTGGCGTGATCCAGGTATGACCGCTTTAGGGGTGTGCAGCGCGATCAATTCTTAAGCTAGTTGTGCGCAGCCATGTAGGTACGCAGGATTGCGTTAATTCGGGTTTGGTAGCCCCGCTGCTGGCGGAACCAGCGCAACAAATCGGCGTCAAGGCGAATGGTCACAATTTCCTTCCTCGCTGGCCACACTACTTTTGCGTTCTTCCAAAAGTCTTCATTCGTGGCACGGGCCTCTGGATCGGCCTGAACACCTTTGTGAATTTCAGCATCGCCCATCCGCCGCAAATGGTCCCAGTTGGTGCCTTCAGTCTTGCTGAGCTTTGACGTTTTGCCAGTAGAGGCGCCTTTCGTGCGGTTCCGCGCGCCACGCCGAGATGATGCGTCTTTCATCCTTGTCTCCATCCCCGTCGGCATAAATTACGGTGATTTATAGCCCATTCACCAGGCCGATTGCGTACACCCTGATTTCGCCATAGTCGAAACGATCATCCACCTGCTCGACGGTGGCTCCTTCAAAAATCCTCGCTGCATCATCGAAAGCGATGCCGTGCAAAGCTACGTTGCGGCGGTTTTTCTTTTCGTCCCAACTATAGCGCATTGTTTGTATTTATACAATGTAAATACGATTTTGGGGACCGAGCCTCAGCAGGGCCGTTCTGCAAGGGGCGAAATTAGTTCTTCACCGTCATAGCGTCCGAGTCCACCGCCTTTTTTCCGGTGACGCCTTCCAGGGCCGCGAGCACTCCGCGATAGTCGTTCTTATCGCACTGTATTGCCAAGCCGCCTTTTTTGTCGCCGTCGGCCGAGGTCAGCCCGACGTAGTGCTTTTTGGATTTGGTAAGGGCCATCAGTGCGCCCACGCCGAAGCTGACCACGGCGATCCCAATTGCCGCTCCGACTCTGCGATGCACATCCTGCCCGTAGCTGATTTCGGTAATGGAAGCGGCGGGGATATTGATGACTTCATTGCCATCTTCAACAAACTTTACGCCATTGCCTTCGAGCACAAGTTTCATGCCAGCTCCGACCTTGGCGTTGGGAAGCGAGCCTCCGTCGTATTTGACTTTGTAGCCGTTAGCGGCATCAGCCGCGAATGCCGAGCCGGGGATCACGATGCAAAGTAATGCCGCGACAATCAGACGAATCACTTTCATGGTGTACTCATTTCTCCCTTCGTGCTGGACGCATGTGTGCCCCGAAGGGGAAGCACTTCTTAAATTATTCGCGCTTACTAGGGCCCGGAATCCTTGGGGGTAAGGAAGGACTGAGCCGTACGCCAACAGTGAGCCGTCGCGCAATAACGAATGCGGAGGGAAAGTTACGAGCGTAAGAAGACTAACAGTAGGTCTCACGACTTCGCGAAACGATCGTCCGGATCGTTTTGCTTTGCCCGAGATGACAGGGGCCTACACAAGTCTCACCGTAACCTTTTCCCCTTTCAAACCGTTATCCTTAATGACGGCGGAATGCGGCGGAGAAACCGTTGCAGGCATTGAGGCCAGAGCTGCGGGGAAAAGAACTGCTGAAAAAAGAACCGCGGGAAAAAGACGAACGGCTGCTAGTGGAGGCGGCGCAGCGCGATCCACGCTGTTTTGGCGAGCTTTATGAGCTCCACTTCCATCGTGTGTACGCCTATGCCGTGAAACGTTTGCACAGTCGCGAAGAGGCCGAGGACGTCACATCAGTTGTTTTTCATCAGGCCCTGGCCAAGATCAAAAATTATGAATGGCGCGGCGTGCCCTTTTCGGCGTGGCTGATTCGCATTGCCGCCAACGCTATTGCTGACAGATGGAAACGTGCCGCGCATGAGGGTGGCGATGTTCTGGATGGCCTGAAAGATGCTGTGGCGGACGCCAACGCGGGAGATGCCGAGCAGCGGGCTGTGTTGTTTCAACTGGTGGAGGGGCTTCCAGCGGAGCAACGGCGAGTTGTTGAGCTGCGATTCGTGGAGCGGAAGAGCATTCGTGAGATCGCCGGGGAGATTCGCAAGACGGAAGGCGCGGTAAAACAACTTCAATTTCGTGCTCTGCAAAAACTGCGGGCGCAGATGGAGGGTGCCGATGCCTAAGCGTTCTCCAAATAATGGCCACGCCGAACAGTTGAATCTCGCGATTGAGGCGATGCTGGCTGGGACGGGCGGTGACGCTCGCTCCTACATCGCTGGTAGCGAGATCGATCTGCTGGTGAGGATCGCGGAAAAGCTGCGCGAGCTTCCCCGTAAGGATTTTAAGGAACGGCTGAAAGCTGATTTACTGAAGGTTGATTTAGAAGAGAGGAGTACTTCCGTGACCACTGCAACCAAATCTCCAGCCACAACCCGGGTATTTACGGCTCCGCGAATTACGCTTAAAAACGTCGCCAAAGCGATGGAGTTTTATAAAAACGCTTTCGGAGCGAAGGAGACATTCCGCTTTGAACTCGGATCCGGCATCCCTCACGCTGAGATGATG
>JANWKU010000127.1 GCA_025451215.1 Terriglobales bacterium | reverse complement strand
GGTCCCTAATAAGTCCCTGATCCGATCTCAGTAGTTTTGCTTGTAATGTGAGCGCTAACAGATATCCGGATCTTGGCTGTTGGGATTGCCAGCAGCAATTCCCTATATTATTCCCTGTTTGCAGGGACGAGAGAATAGTTAGAGATAGACTGCGCGCACCGCCATACCTTTTCTTCTCAATGGATTACATCTTCGGTTGCATTCAATCGGACAGTCGCAAAAGCCGACGAGAAAAGCTATTTGGTGCCCGATAGATCTCCTTTGTGTTTGACCGTGCAGGAGCTTGGAAGGCAATAAAGCAGCAAAACACCAAGGAACAATTTTTCGCTTTGCCGGGACGCACAAGAGCTAATTCTCGGAACTTCTTTTTTCACAAGACGTCATTAATTTTAATCACCCTGCCCACCTAAATGCGATGGCCTTGATCTTTGAATAGGATGCCGGACGCATTTATCAAATACTGTTCATCGCTGATCCTTTCAACCAATTCGTCTGGAAACGGGGAGATTTCCGTTTGTAGATACGCGGCCAGATCGCGATAGATTTCTCGCCGCACGTAAGGTGCTAGTTCGCTGCGGCGGCCCAAAGCGTCTTGGATCACACTTGCTAGCTCTGGCGTCGCCGCCCGGCGAAACTTCATCGCGATGGCAGGATAGTCCATGAAGGAATTGTATTTTTGACGCATCCAGAATTCTTCTGTGGGCGCGGCGAGCGGCGTTTGGCGTACGACGAGCGTCCCTGCCACCCGGTCGCCGAAGCGCTGCATCAGCGGACTGCTCATTACGGAAAGTCCTCCGACCAGATAGGCAAATGGCAGGACATCAAAAACGCGCATCAGATTCCGCACCCATGCCTGTTCGATCCGCAGTGGAAGGCCGTCCTGGTCAATCACGCGCAAATGCAAGAGGCGCTTCCCAATCGTCTGCCCGTTCCAAAAGCCTTCCAGCAATGCGCCGTAGGCGAACCCGATCGCGAATTCCGTGAGCGTAATCACCATCACGCTAAACCCCGGCTCTTTTGACAAAAGCACCGAGACCAGCCATCCAAAGCCATTCACAGTGCCCAATACAATCACAGTATCGAGCAGCATGGCGTAAAGCCGGGAGGGCGGGCCGGCCAGAGGCAAGCGGAAGAACACGCCTTCCGGAGTGGCAATGGTCACCTCGGCTGCGATCGCCGCGCGAATTGATTGAACATCCGTCATCTGCTCGCCTCAGCAGCCAAAGAACGCGGGGCTCCGCCGGTCTCCTTACGTCCGATCAGAAGCAGATAGATCGTCAGGAGCACGAGTTCTGCTGCAGCCACTGCAACTTTGAATCCATACGGAAGAACCGGGGCATGATGCTGAGAGAAAAACGCTTCCATGATTCCCGCCCACACCAGCATCATCGCCAGACCGGCCACGAGCACCAGCCATTCACGCATCGAATGCCGCACATCACGGTCCTCGCGCCGGTGCAGTAGCAACCGCGCCAGATAAAAGCCCGCTTGCCCGGCAATTAAGATCGAGGGAATCTCAAACACGCCGTGGGGGAGCAGCCACGCGCTCATGAAGAGTCCAAAGCCTTGCTGCGTGTAATTGACTGCTACCGCTCCGAGCAGTACGCCGTTTTCGAACAGGAGCAGCGCCGTACCTATTCCGAACGTTACACCCAGCGCCGCCGCCAGCAGCGCGACCTGAATGTTGTGCGTGATTAATCGCGCAGAAAATGCCGCTTCCGTTTGTACGGAATTCAGATGGTTCCCTTTTCCTTGCTCTTCTTGATGCACGCGCTGGTCGGGGTTGCGAAGATAATCGGCTGGCAGCAACACATCCACCGATGCGGGATCATAGTGCACCGCGAGTCCGCCGAGCGCGCAGCCCAACAATGTGATGAGCACGGCCAGAGTGAAATAGCGAAACTGCCGCCGAAACGTTTCCGGGAATGCCGTGAAGATCCTCAGCCACCGGCGCCGCTGCCAAATTTCAGAGCGTACGGGGGGCGAGTAGTACAGTTCCGCGTACGCGCGCGCTATGAGTCGCTCGAGATATTGTCTTAGTTCGCGTGCCAGCGTACCGTGTGTGACCCGATTTAAATCTGCGGCCACCTGAGCGTAAAGATCTTGCAGTTGTTCGACCTCGGTTGAATTCAGCTTTCGATCAGGACGGCTTTCGAGCGTGGCGAGCAGCGATTCGAGAGCGAGCCAGCGTGGCCTAGCTTGCGCCTGAAATCGTTTGAGGTCCAGGATCATAACCGTTGCTCCCGTTTGTTTTCGAGATATCCTTCCACAGCAGTGCGGAGGAATTTTTCCGCAGGTACATACCGAAGTTGCACATTGAGCTTGCGCAGCCGCCGCGACAGCGCGACGAACCGCTGATTTTCTCTATCACCTGCCAGCGCCGCATATACATCCTGGTCTGTATTCAAAACCTCGTTTGGCGAAAATGTGGGGCGCACATGGGCTGGCAAGATGCTTGTCATCAACAAGGCGTGTGTGGAACGGATCAGACCAACTCCGCGACGTAGCGAATCGGAAATCGAGCGCTCCGTCAAATCGGCGAGCAGAACAAGATAAGCACGCCGTCGCAGCCGGAGCCGAATGTCGGCGAACAACGCTTCGTAATCCGCAGTGGTCGGCAAAGGTTCGATGTTCAACAAAAGATCGCGAAAACGATGAAATTGGGCCTGTCCACTTCCCGCGCGTAGCCAGGACTTCGCTCCATCCGCATAAGTGACCAGGCCGAAATCATCGCCGAGTTCGAGCGCGACAGTAGCTCCCACCAGGGCCGTTTCTACTGCGAGATCAAGCATCCGACGCGCGCCCTCTTTTTGAACATCGCCTTCGGCATTCGGTGCTGACCGGACCCCAAGTCCAGATGTTCGCGACTGGTCCACCACGAAATATACTTCCTGCTTTTGCTCCCATTGGAAAAGCCGGGTGACCGGCGCTCCCCGCCGTGCCGTAGATTTCCAGGCAATCTCCGAATAGGTATCGCCGGGTTGATATTCCCTCAATCGCTCGAACTCGCGCCCATGTCCGGTCCAGGGCGTCTGCTGGGCTGCTACAAGCATTCGATAAACCGGGCTGCGCAGAATCTGCTGGCGCCCCGGTCGCAGATTCGCGTCAATCCGCAAAGGCGTGGGTATAGTGAACCATCGCCGCAGACGCCAGATGCGGAAGCGCGACTGCTGCTCGACGCCTACACGTGGTGCCGGCCACAGTCCCCGCCGAAGCAAAGCTATGTCCGCAGTCCAAGGCCAAAGTTGCATGTGCGTAGCGCTTGCCGGAGTTGACCCACCTGTAAACGAATCCGGTTGCTCAAGCCTCAGTCGTTGCGGATCGCCTTTTATCCGCAGGGCAATTTCACTATCTTTTGTTGCTGGCATGATCGCTACGCGGATGTCGCTATGCGGCGAGAGCCGTGCCGAGCCGGTAATCGCAAATGAAATCTGGATGGTCTGCCCTTCGCGTCCTCGGAGTCCTTTCTCCGCCTGCAAGAGAATGGGTGCACACTCTTGGCGGGTAAGCCATAAAGCGATCGCGTCATACCCCGCCACCGATGCCACAATCAAAGCGATCATTCCGAACCATGACCAACCAGCCGTGAACCATGGCGCAATGCACGCGAGGGAAGCCAGGAGCGCCGTGATCCAGGCAAGCAATTCTTGCGGGCTGAAGAGCAATCCCTCAGGGTGAAGGGCAACTCTTTGCAGCGTTTTATCGCCGATAAGTTGGTTGGAGCGTGGTGATTCCTTGCTGGCTCCGTTCGTGGTCGCGATCACCACGTCCTGTCCATCAACATCGGCTACGGATTGGTTCCCAGTTGTCATCGTTAAGCGCTTCAGTATTGTCCGCCTGTACTAAAGCATTTGGTCTATCGCGGTACTTCCACGGCCTCCAGCACGGAGTTAATTACCTCACGAATCTCAACTCCTTCCATCTCGAACTCGGGCCGCAATAGCATGCGGTGCTCCAGTACTGGCACGGCCAACGCTTTTATGTCTTCGGGAACTACGAAGTCGCGCTCTTCGAGCGCCGCAAGCGCCCGCGACGACGTCAGTAGTGCAAGCGTCGCTCGTGGTCCAGCCCCAACCCAGACCGCTGGATGCTGCCGGGTCTGTCGGGTCAGGCTTACTATGTATCCGCTGATGGCCTCGCTCACTCGCACATGCGCAGCAGCGGCCCGCAGTTGTTCGAGTTCGCCGGGTTGCAGAACCGGCTCGCGCAGCTCTTCCGCTAACCTCCGCTCCGGCGCATCGCCTTCAGCGACGAGTCGCGCCAGTTCCTTTTCGTCTTCGCCCTCCGGGTAGTCCATCCGAATTTTTAAGAGGAAGCGGTCCTTTTGAGCCTCCGGCAATGGATATGTCCCTTGATGTTCGATTGGATTTTGCGTTGCAAACACAACGAAGACCGGGGACAACGCACAGGTCTCGCGATCAATCGTCACCTGGCGCTCTTGCATCGCTTCGAGGAGCGCGGATTGCGTTTTTGCGGGTGCGCGATTGATTTCGTCTGCCAGCAGGAAATTTGTGAAGATTGGCCCGCGCACCAGCCGGAATTCGTGGCTTCGCAGGTCGAAAACGCTGGTTCCTGTGATGTCTGCTGGCATCAAGTCTGGCGTGAATTGAATGCGTTGAAAGTCGCCCGCGACCGCGCGCGCCAACGTTTTCACCAGCAGCGTTTTTCCCACGCCGGGTACGCCTTCGATGAGCGCGTGTCCTCCCGCAAGTAGCGTTACCAGCGCGAGGTTAATTGCTTCGTTTTGCCCGACGATCACGCGGCCCACAGCGTCGCGAACCCGGCGCACTCCGCTGTTAACTGTTGCGACGGTTTCTGACGATTGCATTGCACTGTTTCCAGACTGTGCCCCATCCAACCCCAGCACTGGTTCTTCACTCATGCGATCTCTCCCTCCAAAATCATCACCGGTTATGCGCAGAGTCCCCAGATTTATCGCGCTCAAGATGACCCAGACCTTTCGCATATGCGCGGCGTTCAGCTATAAGCTTTCCTAGTTCTTTGTATCCCGCTAAAGGGTTCTGCGTGAGTGCGCTGCGCAGGCGTGCGCCCCAAGCCGGATCTGTAGAAATGGCTTGCGCGTCTTGCGGCCAGCCACGGCCGAACTGCTCCCAGCATTCTGCAACTACATGTTCTTTTGCAACGCTTCGTTGAAGCAGCCGTCGCGCCGCGGCCCCCGCGATTTCGCCATGACGTACCACCTGGGCACTCGGGTTCTGCGCCGGGCGCCGCGCTAAATCGCCGCTCATGCTCCAAAGCAATACCAGCAGAGTGGTCCAGAAAAGGACCAGAGCAACTTGCAAACGATATCGTTGCACCAACCAAAGCACCCCCTGATTCTGGTGCAGTCCGTGCAGCGTTTCATCAATCCAAATTACGGGACGCCCGCCCGCAAGAAAATCTAGTAGCACTGGGTTGGGATATGTCTTGATCGTTTCGTTCAATAAGAACGACTCCTGGCTTGCGGCGATGAGTTCACCATTTCCTGCCTTCCGTATTGCCATGTAGACGCGTGCAGACCCGCCAGCCTTGGGGTTCGTCTCCTTGTCGTGGCTATACAGCGCGGTCCATAGCGCATCGGTTTGGAGCCGGGGACCGCTGGCGGAGACATACATCTTTTCGCTGCCCGTAGGCATTGCATCAAGGTCAGGCGAGACCCAGAGCGAGTTGTTTTTTCCTTTGTTCGTGTCCCTATCCGCAGAGCGGTCCCAGATATTCCCGACTTCCCAGCCTTGAGATTTGGATTTCAATTCCCAACTGGGTGCAACCAAGACGACGCGACCGCCGCGTGCCAGGAAATTTTCCAGTCGTCCGCTGAGTTTCCCTCCGGCCTGCAGTTTCCCATCGTTCATTACCCAATCATGGGGTGAAAATCCGCCTACAAAAAATGCCGTCGTTTTCGCCGCGTCCTGATCGGAAAGGGATTCCTCATCTTGTCCGCGTGTTATCCGATATCCAGCGCGCCCATAGGAATCGAACAGTAGGCTTGCGCCATAAGGATCTTTTCGTAAGCTTGATCCCATGTCGCTCGTTTCCGACTCATTCTGATGGGCCATAATCAACAGCATCGCGAACACTGCCGCAAAAATACCGGCAGCCAGCAACGGCCCTCGCCAGTTGAGCACGGAGTTCTTGTCTGAATTAGACATGGCTGAGCAACTCCCGCTGATCCTGACGGTATACAGCCACTGCTTCCGGCGTTAAGTTATGCAATCCATACCAGACGCGATCGAATTGCCGCAGGCTCCCGCGCAATTTGTCAGGAATCTCACCCCGCGCCGCGAGGGCGGCTTGCGGACGCCTCCGCCATCGCCGGGTAAACTCATCGAGATATTCGCGGTTCGTGCGGTCCCGGCGGATCGTCAGCCACTCGCGCTGGGCCAATCCCGCTAGCAAACCGAAATACGCCGCACGTAATGCGAAGCGTAATTCGCCTTCTTCTTCCAACTCTCCCGCCAGAGCAAACCATTCATCTTCAGACCGCACGCTTGCTAATGCACCCTCCCCCAAATCCGGAAGGGGGGCGACTGCCTGCGGGATGGAAAGGGAGGCAGTGTCTCTTCGTCGCCGCAGCCAAAAGAGCACTCCTCCTGTTGCTAGCGTCAAAATCGCGATCAACCACAGCCACAGTCGAAGGTCCTTCAATTTCCAATGATGGTCATTCCCGCTTCCCAAAGAAAGATCCAGGTTCCGAGGCCACAGTTTACGCAGAAATTCCCAGAATGCATCCCAACGGTGTTGTATCCAGAGCCCGATCTTCGTCATCAGTTTGTCAAACCAGGTAGGTGGACTTGGGTGTTCGGCGTCATGCCACCGATAAATGGCGCTTTGCGACTCAACAATCAAAGCCTTACGCAACTGTTCAACCCGGTGTTGGTGTGATGAATCGTCGCGAACCACTACTCTATTTGGCGCTGGCGGCGCCTGTTGCGCGTGCGTGACCTGAGAACTGCCCATCATGAGCGCAGCCACTACGACGAACGTCCCGATCATCCTCTTGCTGGCCGTGGTGGACGAAATCATCTGCGCTTTTTTCCGTTGGTCGCGTGGCAGGCTTGCCAGTAGTCCGCGCAAGTCATCGCCCTCACGCTTCGATCGCAAGTCCTGATAAATAATGACGAACGCACATTTGACCACAGGATCAAGTGCTAGCCACGCGCCTCCGAACAACGAAAGCCAGAATGCGGAACTCCCTATCAGTGCGAAGATTCCCAATCTGGTAGACAGAATCGTATTGACGCCAAAAATGGAGTGAAGAAGCTGCGGAAGAATCAGCGCGATGATCAAACCGTTCAGCCACACAGCGATCCAGAATGGAAAGAGCATCACAAAGAGGAGTACGCTGCCGCCGAACCACTGGTTAGCAATTGATAGGCAGCCGCGCATGGAGTGCGTTTCTGCTTCGTCCTCGCGCGCCTCCAGGCTGGCGAACTGACATGCGCTGTAAAGCCACGGCGCTCCCGCGAAGACCAGCAGCCCGACCAGCGCTCCGGCGCTTAACGTGATCTTCCACGCAACCAGGCGCGCTAAGTCCCCCGCCCACGCGTCTCCTTTTGGTGGTCTCGAAATAGGCGTGCAAAACGCCCGTGCACGAACACGTTGCATGTAACTTGCAACCATGGAAACGCGCAAAAGATAACACGCCGCCAGCAGTGCCGCTTCCATCAGTACAATTCCGTTCGATACCTGTATCTGGCCGTTGACCACCCATATCGGAATAAAACAAAAGACGAGCGGCGCGCTACCCAGGTAATAACGCCATGCCTCTCCGATAAAGGTTGAGCGGAACAGGGCAAACCCGCGTTCCCATGCTTCTAGCGAACTCAGGCTGTTCCGGCGAGGAGGCGTGGGCTGCACATATGAACGCGGGGATGCCGGAGTCAAAGCAGCTTCACTCATTGTTTGTCCGGTCGGCGGCAACTCGGCCGAAATTCAGATGGGTCTCCGGTGTATCCACCCTCCACTTGAGCATCACGAAAAAGAGTGCGGTGAGCGAGGCGAGCGCGGTAATTCCAGCAAAGATCTGCCGGAAGCGGCGCGTTATAGATCGTCTTTGTGCGGGAGGGCGCGCCATACGGCGCAGACAGGGCGGACATGCGAGCTTGCCCTCCTCGTCCGTTACACACTCACGGCAGAATGTTCCGCCGCAATGCGGACATCGTGCCGCCGCTTCCCGCAGCGGATGAAACAAGCAGCGAGCATGGCGCAATCTCGTGGTAGGCGCGGTTGGCGTCTCAGAAGGCATTCGTTTGTGATACATCCGCGAGGGATGGAACCGCAGAAGCTGTTTCGGAGTGCATTGGTGCGGAGACTGCGCTACTCGCTGATTGCTGGTCACCTACAGAAACGGGCGATTCCACCGCGACGTCGCGAGCGGCGCGCACCGCCTGATCAATTTCTGCAAGCACCTTGCTTGCGCGGCGCATTCGCTTCACCAATGAAAAATCAACGCTTATTCCCGTAACACGAACACGCGACTTAGCTGTGGGCCCGAGCAATAGTTCCAGTAGCACCCATCCAAGACCGATGCCAATGAAGATTGCACCGGCGGTAGAGTTTGCCCACAACCACAGGAAAGCGCCGAGAGCTCCCGACAACAATGTAGGGACGATAATGCGGGAGAGCCATCCGCGACTGGGCCAAATCATAATCAACTCAAGATCGCGCAAGAAAAATCGGTGGTATTCCACCACATACATCATGCGCTTCGCGGCGAGCAAACAATCGTCGCTCAGATACCACTTGGTCGCGCCCGCAATGCTGGCGACGCGCGAAATTTTGCGGAAAGGGCTTTTCAATCAACGCCTCGCCATATCACGTAAAAAAACTGCTGCTACAAGCAACAGAGGAACCCAAGCCAGGCCCACATAAGCCGCCCAGAAACGCCATCCCGATCGCGGAAGCAAGTACGAGCGCGGCGCTTTCCGGTATTTCACATGCAAAAAAATCACGCTCGGCAGCGCAATTACAAATAAGGGCCAGATGATAATCCAGGCCCACCCGGCGGTAGAGGCGAGGGAATCGTAAAGCACATCCCGATGCCGCCATTCGCCTATGCCGGTATCTGCGCCCGCACCGGAATCGGTGCATCCACGCTCGAAGCATGTCGGGCAAACGTGCTCCGCTCCCAGCTGTAAATCACACAACGCGCATACGAACCGGCCGCACCGCCGGCAGCATGCCTGGAAGGCCTTCTCAGGATGAAAAAAACACGTCGCTTGGTCTGAAAGCGCCGCCGCCGCATTGCCGTTCCGCCGCACTGTCGGCCAGGCGCGGACCTGCATTTGCTTCTGGCAATAGGGACAGCTCTGCCATTCTGAAGCCGCCGGTATCTCCTGCGAACAGTGCGGGCAAATTACGGCCACGAACCCTGAAGGCGATACCGGCTCGCCGCTCGCCCATGTGCCCATTGGGTTCAAATCGGGAGTAAAGGGATTGATGCCAAGGCTCATGCTGCGACCTATTTATATATCACTCGTGTGTCACACACCCGGTCATGCAAGGCCCTCTTCTCGGCGTCTACTCCCAGCATGATCGAACTAACCAGCATGAGGACCGAATTCAAGTATGGAATGCCGGCGGTAACAACGTTCCACATGAACCAACGCCCGAAGCATATGCCCCAACTTAAGCTGCGGCCGTCTGGCCGGATAACTTTGAGTCCGCAAGCGATCTTTCCGACCGTTGCACTTTTATATTTCAGCATCAGGACCTCGTAGCAACACCCCCCGATGAAAATAACTACGAAGAACGTGAGGCCCATAGCGGCGAAAGCCGCGAAGTTCGGCGCGTCAACCGCTTGACTTCTCGCCCGTATGAAATTGGGCATGAAGAGAATGAACATGATTACCATGGGCACCATGAAGATAAGGCCATCAATCATCCGTGCACCGAAGCGGATCCAGAATCCTCCGTAGCGCCGTGCCAAGGGCGATGATCCCGCCACGCCGCTTGCCATTACCCGGTTCAGAAATGCTGGCTTGCAATCGGCACACACCGAGTTACCGGCGATATGCACTAAGTCAGACTGTGGAAATTCGCGTCCACATTGGGAACAGGGCAAAACTGTTTGGACTAAAGTATCCTGACTCATGGGGTACCTCCCGTGCGCAAAGTCGCACTAAGCCTACCCCAAACGGCTCCTCCCGCCAAGTACAACCATCTGGCACTAAAAGGCTATGTCGAAGGAAACCATCAGACAGTCCCTGCAGGCGCGATGATAGCGCGGCAGGATGAAAAATGGGAGTCCGCAGTCAAAATCCTGAGGCGCTACGAAGGATCCCTAGTTGAACAGTAAAATTTGATAAAAGCTGCAATTCCGGGCGAATCTTTTAGAGCTTTATCAGAATTGACAGTTGAACCATCTTAGATTGTCCGTAGTATCGATTAATCTCATCAAGTGAGACTCAGTTCGACAGGAAACACTCCCTGCGGGTAAAAGTGCGAGCAATTGTTCGAAACAAAATGACGTTTGAATTTCCTAAGTGCGCAAAACGAGCAAGGGACAGTCTGCCTCGTCAATTTACAAGGATCATACCCTCACATAATTGCTACGGTCGGTACGGCCGTTAGAAGGAAAGGTGACGTTGACGCATTTTACGATGCCGAGAGCTGCACAGGAATGAGCGCCAAGATTTCGGCTTCGATCATTCCGGCCTCTGAAAAATTCAGCAGGCGAGCCACCAAAGGACGAGTTACCTCTTGCCCCTTAGCCACGATCAACAATCCAGTAGTGGTCCTGAGTTCTTGTTGCAGAATCATTCCGGGTATTAATTTCGTCACAGAAATCTTGCGCGAAACCATTTTAGAGCCTTCCGACTTCAGGCTCATCATGGCGTCGAGAAGTTTGCCTTCAAACTCCGCCGGGCGAGAACGAAGCCGCGCAATAGCTTCGTCATTTGATAGTGCACGCATTCTCAATGCGTCAAAGGCGACAGCAAGTTTGAGCATCTTCGCTCCCATAACGGCGGCATCGGAAGAAAGCGCGACCGCAGGCGGAGGGTTTTGCGAGATCTGTGCCGACAATTGCTCTCCAACCATCCAGGCAACTGCCTCAAGACGTGGAACGCTCATTAAAAGATCCCGAGCGACTGCTGGATGTGCGTCGAAACGAGCCTGCTCTTCTGTAGATAAAGGTGTACCGGCGTAGGCGGCGCGTAGTAGTTCGGAATCAAGTGTGATGCAACCCAACTGCGATAGCATGCCCGCTGCTTCTAACCGCCAAGGGGTCGGAAGATTCAGTTTTGAAATTAAGTGACGAACATATTGAGTGATACGGAGGGACCGCCCAAAGGCCTCAGGGCTCACTGCACCCAAAACATCTGTAAGAACTTTTATGCCACCAACCAGCGTATTTTC
>JANWKU010000126.1 GCA_025451215.1 Terriglobales bacterium | reverse complement strand
TGGCTTCGGTAATTGCGCAAGACGCTGGCGTGCAACTAACAGGCCCGCAAGCGCAGGCTCCCGCGCAGCCAGAGAATGAACCGCAAACAGGATTGTCATTGGGCACGATTGTTTTGTTCATCGTGATTTTTTTGATCGTGATGGCGACGCCGTTGCGGGGTATTGTAGTTGCAATTCTCTTCTCTAGTTTGTTAGGCGGAGGGCGAGGCTATTCCGGTGGTGGATGGGGCGGAGGTGGATTTGGCGGTGGTGGAGGCTTTGGAGGATTCGGCGGAGGCAGTTCGGGTGGTGGCGGGGCGAGCAGCAGTTGGTAGAGGCATAGATCCTTCGCTTCGCTCAGGATGACATGACAAGAATAGGGTGAATGGCAATGAACACTGAAAACCTTCTAGATGGCTTGGTCACACGCTTGCGCGAGGCTGCGGGCGCGAACCTGGAGAGCATTATTCTGTACGGATCGGCGGCAACGGGCGATTTCCGTCCCAGCCATTCTGACTTGAATGTGTTCTGCGTTCTGCGCGATGCCTCGTTCACGGTACTGCAAGCACTTGGGTCGGCCGCAAAATGGTGGGACGGGCAAAAGCAGCCGGCGCCTCTCCTTATGACTCTCGCGGAAATGGAGCGAGCCGCGGACGTCTTCGCGATTGAATGGCTCGACATGCGTGAGAGTCATCGTGTTCTGTATGGCGCCGATGTACTGGCGAAGCTGCAAATCCCCATGCGCTTGCATCGCTTTCAAGTGGAATATGAATTGAGAGAGAAGCTGGTTTTGCTTCGACAGGGATTTCTTCTGGCTGGTAGGAGCGCGAAAAAATTGTGGGATGTAACGTTGCGTTCTGCGCCATCTTTCTCTACGCTGTTCCGCCATGCCCTGATAACACTGGGAGAGACTCCGCCTGCCGCCAAGGCGGACACGACAAGGCTTTTGGCGAAGCGGGCGGAGTTTGATCCGGCTGCCGTCATCGAAGTATTCGATCTACGTCAACGCGAGGCGCACCCTCCCGATTCCGATATAAAGCGAATTTGTTCCCAATATCTGGCGGCGATTGAGCAAGTGACCGCCGCTGTAGATAGAATGATGGATTCACAACCGTAGGCTTCCGTAATTTGCAGGCTTTTTAAAATTGCTTTTGAAGAGCGGCTTCAAGGAGAAACGCCATGAGCAAAGGTTGGATCGTGATTATCGTGCTGGTGCTGATCGTGCTGATTGGCTTTGGCCAGTATGTGGGTGTGCGAAATACACTGGTGACCAAAAATGAAGCCGTGAAGTCGGCCTGGTCGCAAGTTGATGTCGTTCTGCAGCGGCGGGCCGACCTCATCCCCAACCTGGTGCAAACCGTGAAGGGCTACGCCGCGCAGGAAGTGACGGTGTTCGGCGACATCGCGAAGGCCCGCTCGGCGTTGCTTTCGGCAGGCAATCCGCAGGATAAAATCAACGCCAATAATCAGCTCGATGGCGCGCTGGGTCGTTTGCTGGCGATTGTTGAAAATTATCCGCAGCTAAAATCAAACGAAAACTTCCTGCGACTGCAGGACGAATTGGCGGGAACGGAAAATCGCATTGCCGTTGAGCGCAAGCGCTATAACGACACGCTCCAGGACTACAACACATACGTGCAGCAGTTCCCTCATAATATCTATGCGGGATGGGCGGGATTCAAGCCGAACGATGCTTACTTCAAAGCATCAGAAGGATCGCGCGAAGTGCCAAAGGTAGACTTTGGCGCTCCGCAGAATGCCGCGCCGCAAGCGGCACCGCAACCTGCTCCGGCGCACTAGAAAATCATGCCCACTACGATGCATTGGGAGGTGCTGCGCGAGGCAAGCCATTGCCGGGTGCGGCGCTATGGGCGTTTTCTGGTGGCTGAGTTGTTGCATCCGCATCGCGTTCTGAGCACTTCCATCAAGAACGGGGGCCAACTGGAGGGCATTCGTTATCTCGTCAATCATCAGAGTTGTGAGGGCAAAGATCACAAGGAACGGCAGAGTGTCATCACGGAAATGGGGCTGGAACGATATCACGATTCGGCTTGCGGGGAGATCGGATTAGAGCCGACCGCTGTCGCGCTAATGGGCACAGCCGCGAACATGAATTACGCCAGCATTGCGGAACGCACGGTGGACGATGTCGCTGTAATTGCTATCGTCACGGCAGGTGTCCAGGGCAATGCCGCGTGCGCAGGAGATCCCACGACCTGGCGTGAAACTGCAAGCGGGTGGGAAAAGATAAAGACGCTTCCCTATGCAGGGACAATCAATACCATGCTGCTGTTGAATCAGCCTCTATCGCAAGGCGCAATGGCCAGTGCTGTCGTCACTATGACGGAAGCAAAGACGGCGGCCCTACAAAAACTTTCGATTCGCAGTTTGCATTCACCGGATTTTGCAACTGGTACAACGACCGACCAATATTGCGTCGCCGCGCCGTTAACCGGATCATTCTCTTTAAAATCCACCAGCACGGGCGTGCAATTCGGAGAGTTGATCGGACTCGCTGTCCGCGATGCCACGCTTGAAGCGCTGCGCTGGCAGAACGGGCTTGAAGTCAGTTACACGCGCAGCCTCTTTCATGCTTTGGGAAGTTATGGCCTGAAGGAAAAAACCTTTTTCGATGACATTGCACCATTTCTCGATGCGCGTAATCTCGATCTGCTGAAGGCAAATTCCAATTCAGTTTTTTACGAACCATTGATGGCTGCGGCGGCGTATGCCGCGGCCAGCGTACTTGATCGACTGCGGGCCGGCACTCTGCCTTCAGATGCCACGAAAGAAGCTCTGCGTCAGCAAGCAGCAACCGTCGCTGCGAACCTGGCGGCACGGCGCGACTGTTGGCCTGAGTTCTATTCTGATCTCTCGGAAGTAGATGTCGAAAATCCCAAGCTGGTAATCCTCAAAGCCATCGCTCTAGGCTGGTCGGCAAAGTGGCGCTAGAAACTTTGCCTCCCGCAACAGTTCATTTAGCCCTTATTTATCCCTGGATTCTACGTCCGAATGCCTGGGTGCTCGGCATCGCGGTCGTCCTCGATTTACTCATCGGGGATCCGGTATATCCGTTGCATCCCGTGCGAATCATGGGATGGACACTGACAAGACTCGAAGCGGGCCTTCGCACTCTCCGCATGGATGGTTATTTCGGCGGCATCCTTTTATTTATATTGCTGGCGATGCTTTGGGTCGGCGGACTCTCCGCAGGGATTTTATTTATTAACTCTCATAGTCATCTTGCCGCGCTTATCTTAGAGATTTTTATCGTTTATTCGATGCTTGCGCTGCGGGATCTTTTGAAGCATTGCTGGAAAGTTGAATCCGCCGCCAGCCACAACGATCTTGAAGAAGCTAGAAAAGCCATCGCCATGCTTGTGGGCCGTGATACCGAGCGCATGGACATCGCCGCCTGCCGCCGTGCGGCCATCGAAAGCGTCAGCGAAAATCTTACTGACGGCTTCATCAGTGCCATATTTTGGTATGCACTCGGCGGGTTGCCGGGCATCATGCTATTCAAAGTTGCCAGCACGATGGATTCGATGGTGGGCTACAAAACTCCGCGCTATTTAAAGTTCGGATGGTGCGGCGCACGACTTGACGACGTGATGAACTGGCTGCCCGCGCGCATTACGTGGCTGCTTATCGGAGTGGTGGCAGTCTTCATTCCCAAGTGTTCCGCAGTGAAGACGCTGCGTATTGGCTGGCAGCAGCATGGACTGCTCCCCGGCCCCAATCCGGGATGGAGCGAAGCCGCAACTGCCGGCGCGATTCAGCGCAAGCTCATTGGCCCCATCTGGAGAAATGGAAATTTGGTGACTGAGTTATGGGTAGGTGATCCGGCAGATCCGCCTGCCGGAGAGAACACAGATGTTCTGCGGGCGTTGCGATTAGTTGCGATAGCAGGAATGGTCGCGGCTATAGCTGGGTTATTTGCCGTCATCGTAGCAACGAGAACTTAAGGATGGAAAAGCAAACTCCGGGAACAAAACAACAGCCCCTGACGTATCCGCTAAAACGTTAGCTCTGCAAATGACCGGGCTATCTTAAGACTGGAGGCTTTTGACATGACAAAGCTTGAAGAAGTACAGACTTCTACACAGCTCAACGCCATTGCACTGTTAGTCGCGTTCATAGCTGCAGTGGTCGTATTTCTTCCTTTCGCTTTTGACACTTCACCATGGGATGCCATTATTCTGCGAGTCCCCGGTAATCAGGGTAATTGGTGGCACGCACTTGTAGGTGCGCCATTCTTTCTGGCGTTTCCGATGATTTGGCTCCGCTCACGATCCTTTTTTTCAAAGCAATTGTCTACCGCTAAAGAACGGCGCATCATTTGGATTGTGGTGGGTCTTTCGATTTGTGCAACGATCTCGGTGGAGACCCCATTCCTTTTGCATCTCGCTGGAACCAGTGAATGGCAGCGTCTCATTATTCTTTGTCTGGGACTCGGTATCCTAATTACAAGCGCTGCATTTTTGCTGATACGCCGACGCTATATATCTCCTCTCCGCGCCTGTCTGGTTGGCTTAAATACTGCTTACCTCGCGAATGCTGCGCTCTGCCTGGTTGTTTATGCTGGGGCAACAGGGACTACTTTTTCCAAATCTGGATGGATGGTCACGATGGGAATTGTATGGCCCATGCTTCTCGAAGTTTGTTGGGTTTTTGTCCAAACTTTTAAGAAGCAATCTCACCAAAGCGTTTCACCCGCCATTTGATGATTTAATCTCCGCATTGACGAACGCCCTTCCACTATTTACCCTTAACTTGCTTCAGGTGCCCAATGGGGCGTAACAGGGAAGTCCGGTGAAATGCCGGCGCGGTCCCGCCACTGTATATGAGGTAAGCCGTTTCACTCGATGCCACTCGGCTGTGCCGGGGAAGGCGGAACGGCGGCGAATTGCCAGCCTCTGAGCCAGGAGACCTACCTGAAGGAAATCTCGAATGACTTTCTGCGGAGATCAGAAAGAATGCGGCCCGCTGCTACTCTTTAAATTTTGTCTGCCCGCCTTCTGAAGTTCTTCTGAGTCGTTCCTGATTGCTTGCACGTTCTTAAGCAGATGAAACCGAAAAGCAGATTCCTCGCTTCGCTCGGAATGACATTGCCGGAGTAGAACTCGCAAAGGCTATACAAACTTATTATTTGAAGATTGCCTTGAAGCGGTTTAGAAGGAGAAGCCATGAGTATCGCAACTAAACGCGGTGATACCGGACAGACGAGTCTTGCCGGAGGCATTCGAGTTTCAAAATCGTCGTTGCGAGTGGAAACCTACGGCACCGTGGACGAATTGAATTCGGCAATGGGCCTGGCGCGGTCATTGTGCGAGGACGAGAACCTGTGTGAGCGTACCAAAATCATTCAGCGGCAGCTTTTTCAGGTAGGCTCGGCGCTGGCCACACCTCCGGAGAGCCGTAAGGGGCAGGTGCCTGTGACTACAGAGATGGTGGATGCGCTGACTGATCAAGTGCATGAACTCGAGGCGATGGAGGGAATTCTGGCGGATTGGTCGGTGCCAGGAGAGCATCCGGTGGGCGCAGCTTATGACCTGGCACGCACCATTTGCCGCCGCGCGGAACGATGCCTGGTGCGACTCATTGAGTCAGGCGAGGCGGTTGAGCCGAATGTGCTGGCATATATGAATCGGTTATCGGACTTGCTTTGGCTATTTGGACGAAAAGTTGAGCTAGGCACGGGCGCGAAGGCATCGCTGCGCGAGATGAATAAGAAAAGCGGGCCGCGGTGGTCAAGAGCATGGTGAGAGTTTGCGCTCCGATATTCTGATTCGCTCTATCCAGCTTGTCATTCCGAGCCAATTTATTGGCGAGGAGTCTGCTCTTGCTGGCAGAACAGCGGATTCCTCACCGCTAAAGCGGTTCGGAATGACAATTCGTTAAGGATAATTTTGCAAATCGGCAAAACAACATGACTAGTGGACTCAAAAGTTTTGTGCCTCCACTGGCCCTCGCGATGCTGGTAGGTTCGATGGCGGCGGGGGTGCAACGGCTGGCGTCCCCGCCGGGTGGGCTTCAGTTGCCTGCGCTGGTCACGAGCCATCCTGATTTTTCCGTTCGCACGGGCGGGCTGGGATATCCGCGGGAGTCGTACGACGGCGATAATTTTCTGGTGAAGATCAACCGTCCGCCGCAGCGGATTGTTTCGCAGTTCTATTCGATTGATGAATTTCTGTATTCTCTGGTGCCTCCGCAGCATGTGGTCGCAGTGAGCGCGAGCGCGTACCAGCCGGCAGTGAGCAATATATCGGCGTACGCGGAGAAATATCATCCAGTAATTGCCAGTGACCCGGAGCGGGTGTTGCGGTTGAAGCCGGACTTGATTCTGGTTTCGAGCAGCGCGCGTTCGGACTTTACCAGCCTGACACGAAGCACCGGCGTACCCACATATCGCTTGTACACAAATTTCTCATCGTTGGAACAGGTCGCGGAAACGATTGGATTAGTCGGATATCTCACCGGAACAGAAGATGTAGCGCGAAAAGAAGAACAACAATTTCGCGCGACGGTTGCGACGGTGAAGGCCGCGCGGCCGTTTCGTGCACACCAGCCCAGAATTCTCGGCCTAGGCGGCAATTACACCTACGGAAGTGAAACGCTTTTTAACGACATTGTCTCGACGCTTGGCGGAATCAACGTGGGCGCGCAGGGTGGCCTTAAAGGCTACGACGAAGTGAACAGCGAGATGATTGTGAAGTGGGATCCGGAGTGGATTTTTGCGGGCGCGAATCCGGGCGAGGTTGAACAGACAAAAGCCCGGCTGCTTGCTAATCCAGCGATTGCCCACACGCAAGCGGCGCGCGAGCATCACATTGTTGTCCTGGAAGGACCGGTTTTTTTTGCGGATTCTCCGTACGCCACTTCCCTGCTTGAAGCAATGGCCGACACTCTTTATGGCAGCCCTGTAGGCAGAACGAAGCAAGATAGAGCAAAGCCAGACAAGGCAAAACTATGAGCGCTCACGCAGAAATCGTGAGGGCTTCAGCGCCTGCCGTGGCGGAACGCCAGCGATTGCGGCTGGGAATGTTTTATGTCGTGTTGCTGCCGGTGCTGGCAGTCAGCATTCTGGCGGGGATTGCGATTGGCAGCACACCGATTCCCTGGCAAACGATCTTGCACGTTATTGGCACCAAAGTTTTGTCGCATTGGGTAAGCACGGCAGGACTGAGCGATTCTGACATTGTAATTGTGTGGCTGATTCGCGTGCCGCGCGTCATGGTCGCTGTTTTTGTTGGAGCGGGATTGGCAACTGCGGGCGTGATTATGCAGGCGCTCTTCCGCAATCCGCTAGCAGAGCCGGGGTTGGTGGGAGCAGGGCCGGGCGCGGTTCTCGGCGCCGTGATTGCATTCGTGGCCGGATGGACTTTGCACTCGGTGCTTGCGTTGCCGCTTGCTGCAATCGTCGGAGCGCTTTTGGCGCTGGTCCTTGTATATGCGATGGCCACGCGCGGGGGCGTCACACCGGTTGCGACGCTTCTGCTGGCGGGCATCGCGGTGGGAACTCTGTTGAGTGCGCTTTCTAGTTTGCTTTTGTCCCTGCATATCGTGGATTGGCAGATCGCGCAGGAAATAGTTTTCTGGATGATGGGAGGCCTCGACTCCCGCACCTGGACGCATCTTTGGATCTGCGCGCCGTTTGTACTGCTGGGGGTGGCTGCGGCGATGATCCAGTCGCGCGACCTTGACTTGCTGCAACAAGGAGAAGAAACAGCGGCATCGCTGGGGCTGGACATTGAAGCGTCCAAACGATTGCTGACTTTGACGGCAGCTTTGTTGACGGGCGCTGCGGTCGCGGTCGCGGGACTGCTGGCGTTCGTAGGATTAGTTGTACCGCATGCGGTGAGGCTGGTGGTTGGGCCATCGAATCGAAGGCTGTTACCCGCCAGTGCACTGGCTGGAGCTGCATTCCTTATTCTGTGCGATCTCGCAGCGCGGACATTGCATCCTCCGACGGAGATTCGGTTGGGCGTGGTCACGGCGCTGATCGGCGGGCCTATCTTTATTTGGTTGTTGTGGCGCAGGTCCTGGGAGTCGGGCGGAGAATCGGGGTCGGCGGGGCAATGAATACTCTGGCGGCAAAGAACGCTTCGATATCGCGCAACGGGCGATGCATCCTGCGCGACGCAACGGTGTCGTTGTCTTCCGGACAATTGCTCTCCATCGTCGGTCCGAACGGGAGCGGCAAGAGCACGCTGCTCCGGACTCTCGCGGGATTGTGGCAGGCAAGCGATGGCGAGGTACTACTGAATGGGCAGCCAATCCAGAGTTTATCGAGAAAGGATGTAGCGAAACGGATCGCCTTTGTGCCACAAGAATCGCTGATGGATTTTTCATTTACCGTCGGCGAAATCGTGGCCATGGGGCGGCATCCGCATCGGGGAAGATTTTCCCGGGAAACGGCAACTGATCGCGAGGCCGTGGAGAATGCTCTGGAGCGCTGTGATGTCGTTCAGCTTAGACATAGACTCGTCACTACTCTTTCAGGCGGCGAACGGCAACGGGTAGTGATTGCGCGAGGGCTGGCGATTGATCCGGAATTTATTTTGCTGGATGAGCCGACAGCGAACCTCGACGTGGAACATGGCCTGGAAGTTTTAGAGCTGTGCTCTACCTTGGCGAAAGATGGAAAAGCCGTCGCCTTCGCGACGCATGACTTGAATGCCGTGGCCCGCTATGCGAGTTCCGTAGTGCTAGTGCAAGGCGGAAAGTTGATTGACGCGGGAGATCGGGAGCACGTCCTGAGCCGCAAAAATGTAGAAGAAGTTTTCCGGGTGCGTGCGGAGCTTGTCGCTACCGACGAAGGCCATCCGGTGTATGTGTTTCACCGGCGCACGGAAAATTATCAATCAGTATCGGAGTAGGCAATTATGAACAAACGTCCACTCGCGGTCACGATCATCAGTTGCGTCTATATAGTCACGGGTGTAGTCGGGCTTGCTTACCATCTCAGCCAGTTTAAGGTTCAACATCCATTTGAATATGACATCGTGTGGATAGTCCTTGTGGAACTGGCTGCGATTGCAAGTGGTGCGTTTATGCTTCGCGGCAGGAATTGGGCGCGCTGGCTGGCAATCGCATGGATTGCATTTCACGTTGGCCTCAGCATTTTTCATCCCTGGCCGGAGTTAGTCATACACAGCTTGCTGTTCATCGTGATTGCATATTTTCTCCTCAATCGCCAAGCAAAAGAATATTTCCAGGATACAACAATCGAACAATCGTGAATCCGTGGCAATGCCGCAGGCGCAATCACCTGCGGCATTCATCAACGATTGCTCTTCACATCAACCTTTCAGCTTCCATGACTCTCCGCCAAAACTGAACTTTATGCCTGTGCGGAATGTGAATGGCAGCGATGGGAAGCCGAAACCTTCGCTGTAATGCTGGCTGAAGAGATTTTGCACCGTTGAATAGAGCTCGGCATAGTGAGTGAGCCGGTAACTTCCCGACACGTCGAAACGTTGATAGGCCGCGTCGAGGTTACGATTCGGCAACAAGAGGCTGGGGCCCCCGAAAAACTGGTCGGACAAGAAATCGCTATCATCGCGCCTGCCAACGAGGGTTCCGGAAAAAGACGCGAACCAGCGGGAATGCGAATAAGTAAGCTGGAAGTAACCGGAGTGCGACGCACGGCGGAATGGACGAGCCCACACCAGCGGAGAGAATGCGCCAATTGGAATATTTGGAAAACTGGGATTAATAGTAGGCGCGAGCGCGTCACTGGAAAATGACTTCTGAATGACGGCGTCAATATAGGTGTAGCCGCCGCGCGCCATCAAATTGTTAGCGATCTTGTACTCGACCTCGGTCTCGATCCCCAGGCTGCGAAATGCCTGCGAGTTCACGTAGGCGCCGAACTGGGCCTCGGCGGCAACCGTGGCGGGAACGCCGAAATCCAGCAATCCCTGCTCGGGAACAAACTCTACTACATCGGTGAATTCGCTATGGAAGTAGCTGACGCTGACTTTACCTTTTCCATTTCCGAATTGCTGATCAATGCCTCCGTCGTAAGTTCTGGAATGCTGCGCGCCGACCGGAGAAATCCCGAATTGCTGGATGAGTGGCGTTTCCCCACTGGTTTCGAGAAGATTGAAGAGCGAACTGGATTGTTGCGCAAGGCTGGGCTCTTTGATGCCCGTGCCAAAGCTGGCGCGAATTTTTGTGCCGGTAAAAAAGCCTGCACTGCCAGGCCGCAAAAGGTAGTAAGCCAGCGAGGCGCGGGGCGTGGCTTTGACGCCGAACAGCTCGTTGTTTTCAATTCCGCTGCCGAGCGTGTAATAGAGCCGGTTATAGAGGTCTCCGGCGATCTGCGCGGTATAGCTGTAATTTCCGCGGTTGATAGGGAAATCGGTAAAACCGGTGGAAAAATCGCGGCCCCGCTCGTTTTCGTATTTAAATCCGAAGAGCGCCACAGTATGCCTGTTGATGCGGTAATCCGATTGCGCGTAAATGAAATCGCGGTTCGTGGTGCTGCGCGTCTGGCTGGGATAGGTGCCCGTGAACTGAAAAATCGCCTGCCCGCTGACGGTATATCCATTCGCCCCTTGAATTGTGACTAGATTCCCTAGAAAGCATGACGTCATGCCTTCGGCGAAACAATCCGCTGGAATCCCTGTGGGAGCATAGTCTGTAAATAATTCGTTGAGACGCACGCGGCCATAGCGCAGCAGATTGTGCCAGCGATCAGTTGTTTGATTTTCCAGGGTGAGGCCGATGTAAGTATTGTTGTCGGTCTGCCCTTCACTGTCGGGAATTCCGTAAAGCTGAATTGCATTCGGCAAGTCAACGCTGTTGTTTATATGTCTGATGGTCAAGCGCAGGCTGGTGTTAGCTAGCGGAGTCCATCCGAAATTTCCGGCATAGGTCGCGTTGTGGAAGGCATCGCGTGGTAAATTGCCGCGTGTGTAGATTCCCGAGAAGTCGGAAAAATAATCGAATTGGCGAAAAGCCCCTCCGACACTTCCCTCCTGATGATAGGTGCCGAAGTTGCCGCCATCCGCCGCGTACGTGATAAGAGGCAACGGCGTCGTTCCGTGGGCGGTGGTCAAGCTGACTACTCCAGCCAGTGCGTCTGAGCCATACAGCGCGCTATTCGGGCTGCGAAGGACTTCGACTTCGTCCACGCCTGCCGCTGGTAGAGTTGCAAATTCGGCGAAGCCGCCGACGAAATCGGCAGGCAGACCGTCGATCAAAACTTTATTTGCGTCGCTGTTCCCGCCGCGTATGTAGAGCGAAGTGGTGCCGCCGAGCTGCCCCACTTGCGTCATCTGCAATCCGGTGATGAGGCGCATGGGCTGTTGAACGTCCAGCGCGAGAGGAAACTGATTTTTATTCAATACCGAAACAGCGGCTCCCACTTGTGCCTCGGGAGTGGGTGTTCCGTTGGCGGTCACGGTGATTTCCTGCACAAGCTGTCCCGGACTGAGCGTCACGTTCATTTGCTTTTCGACGGAGGCAGAGATGTAGGCAGAATCAGTCACAACGGTTTTAAACGATGAAGCGGAGACGCGAAGCTGATAGCGGTTGGCAGCGTGAGCCTGAAGGTTGTAGTTGCCCTGATCGTCAGTGTTGGCGCTGGCAATCGACTGCTGCTGTTGCAGCAGTTCCACGTGCGCGCCGGAGATGACTGCGCCCAGCGGATCGCATACGGTCCCCCGTATGGAAATTGTTTGGGCAAAGGTGAGCAACGATAAAGACAGAGCTAACCCGAAGTAGACTGCAAGCAATGCGCTTGCGCGCCGCAAAAAGTTCTTGGTCATGATTTTCCCCTCGGAAATTTTCTGCGGGACCGGTCTCCTGACTCACGCATCTTTGGGCCTGGGCTGTCTTCCCAGAACAAAAGTTCCAGTGGCAATTCTGCCCTGGCCCTCCGCGTTTACAGTTACGGGGTAGTGGCGGATTCTCACCGCCTTCCCGAACATCCCGCTCGTCGTCGTTAATGGTTGTCGTT
>JANWKU010000125.1 GCA_025451215.1 Terriglobales bacterium | reverse complement strand
TCTACGGTCCTGCCCACAACTGGATGATCAATCCGCAGGGCACTCCCCTCAACAATGATTTCACTTTTGTTTCTCCGGAATGGGCCAACGACTGGCTGGCACGAGCCGCAGAGCTGGTGGAAAAATATCACCCCGACATCGTCTATTTCGACTGGTGGATCGGTCAGGCGTCGATCCGTCCGAATCTCACCCGCTTTGCCGCGTTCTACTACAACAGCGCCCTGAAATATGGTGACCATGTCGGAGTCATTAATTATAAGGACTATGCCATGCAGGACCACGCTGCGGTGCTTGACCTGGAACGTGGGCAACTTGCCGACATTCGGCCGCTGCCTTGGCAAACTGATACGTCGGTGAGCAACAAGTCCTGGGGTTACATCAATAACGATACGTTTAAGTCACCGGAATTCATTGTGCACCAGCTCATTGACATCGTCAGCAAGAATGGCAATTTGCTCTTAAACATCGGACCTCGTTCGGACGGCACGATACCAGACGAGGTGCAAAAGGTACTCCTGGATGTCGGCTCCTGGCTGAGCGTAAACGGCGAGGCCATCTACGGCACGCGCCCCTGGAGAGTATTCGGCGAGGGCCCCACGAAAGTGGCGGCTGGCTCGTTTCACGACACAGATACAACGAAGTACACTCCCGCCGATTTTCGTTTCACGACCAAAGGCAACGTTCTCTATGCGATTGGGCTAGCATGGCCAACGAACGGAGAAGCGGTAATTCAATCGCTTGCGCCGACTGCTGCCAGCGAGCCGGTGCAAAATGTCGCAATGGTGGGCGGCGATGCTCAATTGCATTTCGATCTGCGTGCCGACGGGCTACACGTCCAGTTGCCAGCCCAATCTCCAACGAAGTTCGCATACGTACTTCGCGTGAGCTTTAAAGACAATTCGCACTGATCTGTGGAATTAAAAATTCCTGGTTCTTGTTCTTGATTCGCGGCGTGTATTGATAAACATCGTTATTTGTAACGTCCGGACCGCGGTACCAGACTAAATGGCCAACAAATACGGTATTGTTTTCCTCCTCATTATTGCCTTTGCTGCTTCGGCGGCACGCGCTACAAATGAAACGCAATTTGCCATCAAAGATTCCAGGAAAGATGCCAACGGCGTCACGCTCCGAACGACGGCCGGAAGCATGCGCATTGAGGTGTGCGGGGATCGCGTCGTGCACGTGGTGGCAAGTCGAACCCCCGAAATTCCCAGCGCCAAGGTTCCAGTCGTTACACAACCGTGCCATGCCAATAATCTTCAAGTCAAAGTAGGGAAGAAAAGCGTCCAGCTTTCTTCCGCAGCGATCACCGTGACGGTCGATTCTGAAACTGGTGCAGTCAGTTTCTTCTCAAAAGATGGAAAGCTGGTGCTCGCCGAACCTAAGCAAGGCGGGAAAGCTTTTGACGTACCCTCCTTGTATGAGTCGAAGCTCTGGCAAACGCAGCAAACTTTTCTTTCACCTGACGACGAGTCCTCATATGGTTTAGGGCAGCATCAGGAAGGCATTTTCAATGTTCACGGAGTTCCTGTTCGCCTGCAACAGGCGAATACGAATATTTCGATTCCATTTTTGCTCTCAAGTAAGGGATACGGCATTCTGTGGAACAACCCCTCATTAACGGATTATGATCCCGCCGACCAGTCCATTTCGATAGATCCAACTACCGGCAAGGGGCGGTTCACGACTGGCGCAAAAGGTGCCTATGGATTCTTGATGACCAGCGATAATCGAGAGCAACTCGAGCTGGAAGTCAACGGGCAGCACGTGATTGACCTGCACAATATGTGGACTCCAACCTCGGCCTCCGGGGTTGCCGAGCTTGAAGCGAATACGGAGTACGAAGTTTCCGCGAATGGTGGGCCGGGAGGAGTGCAGTTAACGGTCCGACCGCCAGTGGATACCACGACCTTCCGTTCAGAAGTGGGCGAAGCGATCGATTACTACTTCTTTTATGGACCTGAGTTAAACAGGGTTATCTCTGATTACCGGAAACTCACCGGGGAAGCGCCGTTGTTTCCAAAGTGGGCCTACGGGTATTTGCAGTGTCGGGAACGTTATCACAGCCAGCAGGAAATTCTGGATATTGCAGCCGAATTCCGGAAGCGAAAGATTCCGGTCGATGCTTTGATCCAGGATTGGCAATACTGGGGCAAGTATGGCTGGAATGCTATGAAGTTTGATGAAGACCATTATCCTGAGCCTAAGGAAATGCTGGATCAACTACACGCCAACGATCTGCATATGGTGATTTCAATATGGTCGAAGTTCGGCGAAGACACCGACGTGTACAAAAAAATGGCGGCTCATTCCTTTCTCATACCAGGCACGCCGTGGACGGATTTCTTCAACCCGGCTGCCCAGACGGAGTTCTGGGCGGAGTTGAACAAGGGAATTTTCCAGGATGGCATGGATGGATGGTGGATGGACGCGTCTGAACCGGAAGGCGATATTCTCCATGGGAAACAAACGTTCCTGGGTGACGGAGATTCGCTTCGTAACGCATATCCTTTATATGTGACGAAGGCAATCTATGAAGGCCAACGCGCCACGACGGGTAAAAAAAGAGTGGTGATTCTGACAAGATCTGCATTTGCGGGTCAGCAGAGAAACGCGGCTGCCTCGTGGTCGGGCGACATCAGTGCGAACTGGATTACGCTTCGGAGACAGATTCCCGCGGGCCTCAGTTTCAGCATGTCCGGCTTGCCTTATTGGACCACAGACATTGGCGGATTCTTTCGGCCCGCGGACCAATACACCTCTGATGCGTACCACGAATTGCTCGTGCGCTGGTTTGAGTATGGGGCGTTCTGTCCCCTCTTCCGCGTCCACGGTTATAAGTCGAATGCTGAGATTTGGAATTACGGTGCACAGGTAGGAGACATTCTTACTCAATACGACGAGTTGCGATATCGTCTGCTTCCTTATATTTATTCCGACGCATGGGGTGTTACCAATCGAGGTGAAACGCTAATGCGCGCGCTTCCGTTGGAGTTTTCGTCGGATACTGGAGTGCGGGGAATTTCGGACCAGTTTATGTTTGGCTCCGCGTTGCTGGTGAATCCAGTGACCACGGAAGGCGCCAAGCAGCGGACGGTTTATTTACCGGCCGAAAATAGCTGGATTGACTTCTGGACAGGCAAGCGCGTGGCCGGCGGCCAGAACGTCATGGCGGAAGCCCCACTGGAAAGAATTCCGATCTATGTTCGGGCCGGGTCGATTATTCCCTTTGGCCAGCGCGTGGAATGGTCCGCCAGCAACCCGGACCCGATTGATCTTCGTATCTATACCGGTGCAAACGCTGACTTCACTCTCTACGAAGACGAAGGCGACAATTACAACTATGAACGCGGAGCCAATTCCGTAATCCCCTTGCGTTGGGACGACAAGACGGAAACGCTTACCATTGGAGATCGCCACGGCAGTTTTCCTGGAATGCGGGAGCACAGGACGTTTCATGTAGTGGTCGTCAGAGACGGACACGGAATAGGCACCGCATCGAGTTCGGACGCGGACGCTACCATCGAATACGATGGCAAGACTACATCGGTACGGGTCTCCCCTCGTTCCTAGCGGCAGTCTGCGAATCCGCGTACAAAAAATGCGCCCCGAGGTTTCTGCATCTTCTCAGGGCGGCAAGATTCGTCCAGCCGCAAGCACACATCAGACTGCCACGAAGAGATCGTGGTTCATCACCTTGGTCCATGCAGCTGCGAAGTCTTTCGCAAACTTTTCCTTCGAATCTGCGTACGCATAGACTTCCGCCAAGGCGCGCAGTTGTGAGTGCGAACCGAAGACCAGATCAACACGCGTGCCGGTCCATTTGATTTCGTTCGTCTTCCGGTCGCGGCCTTCGTAGATGTCTCCGGAGCCGTTGGAATTGGTGGATCGCTCCCACTTCGTGCTCATATCGAGCAAATTGACGAAGAAGTCGTTGGTCAGCGTGCCTGGCTTCTTAGTGAAGACGCCGTGCTTGGAATTTCCGGCGTTTGCGCCGAGGACGCGCAGGCCGCCGACGAGCACCGTCAATTCTGGCGCAGTCAACTTTAGCAATTGCGCTTTATCAATCAATTGCTCTTCGGCCGATAGGCGCGATTTGCTACGGCGATAGTTGCGGAAGCCATCCTCGACTGGTTCAAGTGGCTCGAAAGACTCAACGTCGGTTTGCTCCTGCGACGCGTCCATGCGGCCCGGCTTGAAGGGGATTTTCACGTCGGTTCCGGCGTCTTTCGCCGCCTTCTCGATTGCCGCATCGCCGCCGAGAATGATCAGGTCAGCGAGTGAAACTTTCTTCCCCGCCGAGGCTGAAGTGTTGAATTCCTTCTGGATCGCTTCCAGTTTGTCCAACACTTTTGCTAATTCGGTCGGCTGGTTGACCTCCCAGAATTTCTGTGGAGAGAGACGAATGCGCGCGCCGTTCGCTCCACCGCGCTTATCAGAACCACGGAACGTTGAGGCCGACGCCCAAGCGGTCGAAACCAACTGAGAAATGGACAATCCAGAGGCGAGAATCTTCGCCTTCAGCGCGGCAGCGTCCTGCTCGCTGATCAGCGCATGATTTACCGCAGGAATCGGATCTTGCCACGGCAGCGGTTCTTTCGGAACGAGCGGGCCGAGATAGCGTGCAATCGGTCCCATGTCGCGATGCGTGAGTTTGAACCATGCACGTGCAAAGGCGTCCGCGAATTGGTCAGGGTTCTCGTAGAAGCGGCGAGAAATCTTACCGTAAGCAGGATCGAACCGCAACGCGAGGTCCGTAGTCAGCATTGATGGCGCGTGACGCTTCGACGGATCGTGCGCATCTGGCACCGTGCCGTTGCCCGCGCCATTCTTCGGTGTCCATTGATTCGCCCCGGCTGGACTCTTTGTGAGTTCCCATTCGAACTCGAAGAGATTCTTGAAAAAATTGTTGCTCCACTTAGTTGGCGTCTGCGTCCAGGTAACTTCCAGTCCGCTGCCTATGGTGTCAGCGCCAAAACCTTTGCCATATTTATTCTTCCAGCCGAGGCCTTGGTTCTCGATGTCAGCGCCTTCCGGCTCCGCGCCTACGTAATCAGCGGGAACGGCGGCGCCGTGAGTTTTACCGAAAGTATGGCCGCCGGCAATCAGCGCGACTGTTTCTTCATCGTTCATAGCCATGCGCTTGAACGTTTCGCGAATGTCCCTACCCGCCGCAATGGGGTCCGGCTTGCCATTGGGGCCTTCAGGGTTCACATAAATCAAACCCATCTGGACCGCGCCCAGAGGATTTTGAAGATCACGATCACCGCTATAGCGCTCGTCCGCCAGCCACGTGCCTTCAGGACCCCAGTTGACGTACTCCTCGGGCTCCCAAACGTCTGCACGTCCCCCGGCGAAACCGAATGTCTTGAATCCCATATCCTCGAGGGCGACGTTACCTGCGAGGATCATCAAGTCGGCCCAGGAGATTTTTCGTCCATATTTCTGCTTGATCGGCCACAGGAGACGACGCGCTTTGTCGAGGTTCACATTGTCGGGCCAGCTATTGAGTGGAGCGAATCGCTGCTGTCCTGCTCCGGCGCCGCCCCGGCCATCGCCGATGCGATACGTTCCTGCGCTGTGCCAGGCCATGCGGACGAACAGCCCTCCGTAGTGTCCGAAGTCGGCGGGCCACCAATCCTGCGAGTCGGTCATGAGCGCATGCAGGTCTTTGATCACCGCATTCAGATCAAGGCTCTTGAATTCCTTGGCGTAGTCAAACTCTTCGCCCATCGGATCAGACAGGTTGGAATGCTGGTGGAGAACCTGAAGGTTCACCTGATTTGGCCACCAGTCGCGGTTCGTGGCGGTAGTTGCTCCGTGATTGAACGGGCACTTGGATGCGGCTTGCGTATTTTTGCTCTGATCCTCGGGGGAAACACTCCCAGAGGATGAGGCAATCGTGTTTTCCATCTTTGAATTGTCCATGATCTTTTTCCTTCGAATTAGTTGAAAAAATATGGCGATCTTTGAACCATTGCTTCCAGTTCGCACAATTTAGTCGCCGATGCATTTTTGGCCGTTCGCATGTATCCCGCGTCTCCAGACTTAACGAGAGGCACGGCGCGCGGCGCATTTGGTGCACAACCCGCGAAAAATGAGCTGGCATTCGCGAACCACGCGCTTGCCAAGAGAGCGAGAGGCAGGTTTGGGCACGTTGTACCAATCCATGTCCTCAACGCTACCGCAACGGTCGCAGATGAAATGGTGATGTCGCGTGCCTTTCGCATCGAATCGTCCGGCTCGGCCTTCGACAGCCACTTCGCTCACCAACCCGGCCTTAACCAAGTCCCGCAGATTGTTATAGGTTGTGGCGCGGGAAGAGCGCGGATCGAGGCGATTTACGCCTTCAAATATCTCGGCCGCCGTGGGATGGCCCTTGTGTTCCATCAAAAATGCCATCACAGCATAGCGCTGCGCGGTGCATCGTAACCCGCTATCTTCCAGCGACCGTTGGATAGTCTCTGCTTTCATGCGAATAATTAGAATATATCTAATCTAATATTGTGTCTAGATTAGCGGCTGAGCAGACAAGAAAAACATTTGTTAAAATTTAAAGATGAAGCTGGGCCACGAGTTGCTTGAAACGGGGATCGTTGCGAATGCCGTCATACGCAGGTTCGACTTTCAAGAACTGCAAGCCATCACAGTGGCGCTGATAGTTGGAATGCAAAAGGCTTAAGGTCCGTTCTTTGTCGCCCGTGTGCGCATAGAGTAGCGGTTGGATGCAAAGTGCAATGGGATAATTATCATTACTCGTTTCCAATTTGTGCCGCCAAAAGCCCTCCATGCCATCCTTTTTAAATGCGCTGCGTGCGGCCGCCAGCCACTCTGGACCAAAACCGGCATCCGACTTCAGGTATGCCTCGAGCGCTTGCTCATTCATTCCTTTCTGTTCATACGATTGCTCTAACCAATAGTAAATGGATCCGGAATCTGGATAAAGTTCCAGCGCCTTTTGGGCTTTATCAATCGCTTGGTCGTAGCGGTGAGCCAGATAGAAGACGTAAGTGTCCATGACATTGGTCAACTCCGATGTGGGGTCGATTTCCCGCTCTTTTTTGATTTCCGCAAGCCCTTCATCAGTTCGCCCCATCGCGACCAAAAATATTGCGTACGCGCCATGTCCGTCGGTTGGATCAAGTTCGATGGCCAGCTTGTATTCTTTTTCAGCCGCCAGCCAGTCCCATTGATGGTAAAAGGCAAGTTCCCCTAGCGTGATGTGTACGCTGGCTATGGTTGGCTCAAGTTCCAGAGCTTTTTCGGCGTTGGCGCGGGACTGAGCAAAGGCTTCCTCCTGCTGCGGCAGACAGCCCCAGTCGGCCATATACACTTTTCAAGTTGTAGCCATTTCTAATTTAGGAGGATCAGCCTCATACAGCGCGCCCGCGGTTGCCAATCCGGTGACTCCCGGTGGCACAGCGCCAACCATTGCATCCATCAATCCGAACCAGGCGGGATGTGGTTTGAATAGCTCCTTCCAGTTAGACGGACTCAACACGCACTTTGTCTCTGGCACAACGACCGCGGATTTTGGACCAGGGATTCAGCAATTGGATTTGAATGTGACCAGTCCAACCCAAATCTTTGCGCACATGTTCATCCATACCGTCGCAACACCCGGTTTACACACCGTCACTGTAACCACCGGGAGCGAAGTGGTTCGGACAAGTTTCACGGTCACCACACCTTGCAATGCCAGCCTAGCATCTACTGCTCTTGGTTCAATCAGCCCGAACACCACGACACAGGGGACGCAAAACTTTGTGGTGCAACTCACAGCACAGGCCTATTCGACCACGTATTTCGTTCAAGGCGTAACCACGGCGGATTTTGGGCCGGGGATCACCGCGAATTTGACCGTGAACTCGCCGACTAGCGCGACGGCCACTCTCAGTATCAATTCATCTGCTCCGGCCGGACCGCGTGATGTCACCCTCAAGACCAGCGGTGAAACGGCGACTGCCTCGCAAGGTTTCACGGTGATTCCAATGCTGGCCGCCACGACTATGGGGCCGATGACGCTCTCAGTCGTGCCAACTATTACGTCAAGTTCCAGTACCGCTATGCAAGGAGCGCAAAATGTGGTGGTGACGTTCACCGGTAATTTCACTCACTTCGCGCAGGGAACAACCAGGATAGATATCGGGCCAGGAATCACAGTGAATCCGGTCACGGTGACTCAGCCGGGATCCGCAATCGCAGTGTTGAGCATTGCGCAAACAGCAATAGTCGGGCCGCGAGACATCAAAGTTACCACCGGCGCCGAAGTCGTTAGCTTGCCACAAGGCTTTAACGTGACCGCAGCGGGTACGTCCTTCAATAGGACCCCCGTGGCTGTCGCTTCCGGCCTGACTTCAACAAAAATGACCTCAACATCTGCTGCCACTTCTACCTCCACTACTTCTGTGCCTTCTTCTTCTACTTACCGCGTAACCATGACTGGTTTGATGTGTTTGAAAGCAATTACTGGCGGAGGAGATGCAATTTACGGCGCTGCTGTCATACGGCAATATGACCGGCGTAATGGTCAGGCGACGATGTTTACGAATGCAAACACCTGGGTTTACGGCGACACCAACGGAATGATAGATCAACGCAAACAAGCTGGATCACGCGGTCCCATGGGCGGGATTGGAGCAGGAGACTTCGTTCCTACCGGCTTTATCGTTGGTCCCAAAGATACCTTGCCTCCACAACCGAATGTGTTTCCCATGGCTCTGTGGCAAGGAACTCTAACCAATGGAGTGGACGCACTAGTGATCTCGCCGAGCCTCTGGATATCGTACGGCGATAATTCAATGTTCTTTAACTGGAATCAGAACGAGGATCCCTTCACGAATTCCATATTTTTAGACAGTCACGTACAAAACCAGATCAACACGCAGACATTCGGCGCGTCGTTCTTCGGAACGAGTCAAAATGTCTCCAATAGTGCCGCATCGTCGCTGGCAGGTGACGCGACGGTGGCGGCTACCGAAGAACTCATTCAAGCTTCCGGCCTGACCTTCGGTATCCCCGTGGGTGTCTTCGCGATAACCGGTCCTTCTTATGACAGGCCCATCGGAGTGATGCCCGCGAATAGCAATGACATCACTTCCAGCACGATACTGCCGAACGCCACGCTCGTTCTCACCCGAGAAATGATCGAGAAGCGATTGGGAAGCAACGCCTGGACGGTCATTAACTTTGATTTTAGAGACTTGCCAATTGTTTTTTCGAACCTTCCCAACACAGACCGTCCTGGCGGATACACGATGTTTATTCAAATTGAACGGCAGTGAAAGAGAAGCTTGATGGAATTCAACCCACTCTCTCTTCTTCTCATATATTCCTTGACAAGTATATACGGTTTGGAGTATACGAAGAGAGTGGAATCAATATTCGAAATTATTGCGGAGCCGAACCGCCGCGCGATATTGGGCCTTCTGGTCTCGTCAGAACAGTCAGTAGGCGAGATCGAACGGCAACTTCGTATGTCGCAGCCCACCGTGTCAAAGCACCTGCGTGTGCTGCGGGAGGCCGGTTGCGTGGAATCTACAGTGGACGCACAGCGCCGTCTCTATCGGCTAAAACCTGAACCACTTCAGGAACTCGATGCGTGGCTCGCCCAGTTCCGTCGCTTCTGGTCCGCTCACGTAGATGCTCTGGAACGCCATCTTGATCGCACGAATAAGGACCGTACGAGTCAGGACGGCAGGGAACATCAACAGCATGAATCATCAACACGAACAAAAGGGAAGTCTAAGCACACGACGCGGCGCAAGCCGCGAGCGTGATAAAGGAGAAATGAAATGAAAATCAAATTGACTAGCATATATGTGGAAGATCAGGAGAAGGCCCTTCGCTTTTATACCGACGTACTGGGCTTTGCCAAGAAGTCGGATTTCAGTAATGGCCCATATCGTTGGTTGACTGTGGGTTCGCCCGAGGAACCGGACGGCACTCAGTTGCAGTTGGCGCTTAACAACAACCCCGCGGCCAAAGCGTATCAGCAGGCGATGTTGCAACAGAACCAAACCGCAGCAATGTTCTACACCGACGACGTCAAGGGCGACTACGAGCGGATCAAAGCCCGCGGCGCCGAGTTCACGATGCCGCCCACTGACGTGACCGGCGCAACTATTGCAATGCTGAAAGATACATGCGGGAACCTCATTCAGATCACGCAACTGGCACGTTGGTAGGGCGGACGCCCAATAGCAGGTTGATAGATGGAGATGGAGATGAAGATGATCAATCGCGAGCACTACACGCCGGGTCCGGCTTACGGAGTGCGAATACAAAAAGACCGGGGCCCGGAACAAAAGAACGAAGCCAAGTGGACGCTCATTCTCGTTCGTGAGCTGCGCCACTCGCCGGAAAAAGTCTGGCAGGCGCTCACCGATCCGGCGCATCTGCGCGAGTGGGCGCCCTTCGATTCCGATGGCAGCCTGGGAGCGGTTGGAACGGTAAAGCTCACCTGGGTGGGAAATCCGAAGGCGCTTGAAACAAAGGTGACCCGCGCCGACGCTCCCAATGTGCTTGAGTACAACGATACGCGGTGGGAACTCGAACCCACCACTGGCGGCGGCACGCGCCTGACGCTGTGGCACAACATTGATAATCGCTTCATCTCGTGGGGCGCCGCGGGCTGGCACATTAGTTTTGACGTGCTGGATCGTTTTCTTGGCGGAACTCCCATAGGCCGGATCTCCCGTGCTGATGCCATGCAATTCGAAGGCTGGCAGCGATTGGTCACCGAGT
>JANWKU010000124.1 GCA_025451215.1 Terriglobales bacterium | reverse complement strand
ACGCCGTAGCGCAGGACCACGGCCCGTGCGGGAGGGATGTAGAGTGTGCGAAGAAGGGGGGAGTTCAGTCGCATACAATCTGCATCGTAGTTCCCAAAGTGGGAAGCCGCGAGTTACGAGAGTTCACTTTTGGGACATGTACGGATTCGCGCGTTTGCGCGTGCAACCTGTAGAGCCGAAATGACAACGCGGATTTCGGCGGTGGGCAAACGTTCATGTTTTGAACGTCCGAGTTTCAGAAAAAGTCGGATGCGCGAACCGGATCCACTGGAAGAAACTTCAAAATTTCTGTAGGTTTGTTGAGTTGTCGCGGCACGAAATAGAACTGCATGAACATCGGCTTATTTGGCGGCACCTTCGATCCCATTCATCGCGGCCATCTCGCACTGGCGCGCGCGGCCATGGAACGTTGCAGCCTGGGCCGCGTTCATTTCGTCCCTGTGGGCAAACATCCGCTGAAGGGATCGCAGCCCCTCGCCACCTACTTCGACCGCTACGCCATGGTTGCGCTGGCTACGCAGGAGGAAAAGACATTTGTGCCCTCGCTGCTGGAAGCTCCGGAATTGGATTCTTCGCAGAAGTCTGGCAAAGCCAGCAAAGAGCGCACTCCGAACTTCAGCATTGATACCGTGCGTAAGCTCAAACAGACGCTCAAAAAAAACGACCGGCTGTTTTTTCTGGTGGGAATTGACGCCTTCAAGGACATTGCCAAATGGCACGAGCCAGTGGCTCTGCTGCGGGAGTGCACGTTTATCGTCGCCAGCCGTCCGGGATTTTCGCTCGCCGATGTGGCCAATTCTCTCCCGGAAAAGTTGCGCCCCTCATTGGCTGTCACAAAACCATTCCAACGCCAGCCTGCCAAGGGCGACTTGGTTCTGCCAGGCGTGACCATTCACTTGCTGGACAGCGTGAATCAGGCAGTGTCAGCTACTGCGATAAGGCAGGCCGTGGCCGCCAAGCGTCCACTAGGCAAGCTGGTGGATTCCAAGGTTGAGCAGTACATCAAGAAGCGTCGGCTGTACGGGAAGCAGATAGGCTAGTTCGAAAAGTTATATGATCGCCACGCTTTTCGGTGCCTAAGCTGGAATGGGCAAACCTCACGTCCCAAACCCGTCCAATAACTTTCTGGATCGCAATCACTCCTGGATTTAGAGCCTGTGGTGGCCCAGCCTTCTCCCGTTTCATGCCGGGTGCCCCACTCATTCGCGGTTTGTGCGAATGAATGGGAATATCTCACTTCCGCGAAGGAACTTAGACGTGTTGCCCTGCATGAGGCCTCGCATGCCGTGATGGCGGTACTTGGAGGCCTACCATGCTGGGGAATCTACGTGCGAGGCAGCGGATCCAACTGCATGTTCTGCACCATCGTGACAAGCGGGCAGCCTCTAGGGAAAAGCGATTACTTGCATGCGGCGGCGGGCGCCGCCGGGCATGTGATCGTCTGGGGTGGATATTCTCACCCAACAACTAACGCTGACAGAGAGATATTTGCACGAGTCGATGCTCCATCATGGGACGAAACGGTTGAGGAGGCGCGAGCGATTTTGGAGCCCGAGCGTGAGAAGATCGAGACGTTGGCCTCGCTGATCGAAGAGATAGTAAAGGACGCCGCTGACGACGATGTGAAAACTCGGATGATGGACGGAGATACAGAGCCGTACAGAGAGCTGGTGTCTGCAAAGAAGTTGTATAGCGTGCTCGATCGCCAACCGCCGGGGCCAGTCGCTCAGTGGTTGGAGGCAAATACCGATCGGATTGGCGAATGACCCCGCTCGCGGACTGCCTCACCCTTTTATCTAACTCACTTATTGACGCTGCCCCTCCCTCGCATTTTTCGAAGGGTGGGAATTATTCTCATATACAGTGAAATAGGCTGGGCCAGCCCGACGACGGTTATTTGCACCGATTACTTTCTTACAACTTCAAAATTGCTGCTGAAAGCCCATCCGACTTGACCATCCTTCGTACGTAATTTTACCCACGCACCATAGTCGGCCAAAAGCACAGCTATTTCTCCCGCACTAATATGGCCACATTTCAGAGATCCAATTTCGGTCGTTGTCAAATCATTGTCATTTAAAGCCTTGACATGGCGCAGGGTTGGCCCACTTGCGACTGAGTAGTTTAAGGATGGTTGGGGTGTAGGCACTGGCTGAAGTATGACGTTTGGATCTTTCTCGCACGCGGTATCTGCATTGGAAAATTGAGCGTTTCGATCCTCGCAGTCAAGGACTGGCTTTATTTGAGCTTGGTAAACTGCATTTCGTTTCTCGGTTTGATACGTATCGTATCTGATCCAACCAAACACCCCCATAGCTATGAGAGTGATCATTAGCGCGGTTCCGATTCGGTGTCTCCAAAGGAATTTCACCCCCGCAAACGCAACTTGTGATCCAACAAGCCACGCCAGGCTTGCGCCCAAAAGGATTATTCCACATGCTTCTGATAGCTTTGCACCATTCAGAAGGTCGAAACCTGCGACTGCAAGTGAGAGGGCGAGAACCACTTTGTGCCGTTTATTCATTTTGCAAATTTCTCTACTTGAAGCAAAGCGCTCTCAGGAGAGTATTTCAATCCAAAGACATCAATCCTCTAACTCATAGCTGTTCGAATAGAATTGACCGCGCTTGTGGTCGTTGCGTAACAAGCTTCTAATTGTTGTACGCATTGATCAATACTGGTTCGCGTTCCATAGATTCGATTTGGTCCCACAGCAAACTTGTCGTTGCATTCTTCACAGGGAACGAATCGCAAAGTGTCATGCTGAGGAGCATGCACATCCAATTGACAGAGTTTAACGGCAACGGGGCATAGAGCGATTAATTTCGTTTTATATTCCGCGAAACTCATGCGCGGGATTGTAGCACTAGAGCGAGGCGAGCTGGCTCAGCCTTTCGCCGCTTTTGCGAAGGCTGGGGTAGTTCATTCATCACAGCAAACCCCATTTTCCCCAAACCGCCCGTCTTGGGTTAATCTGTATCTGCCGCTGGAATTATTGAATGAAGAAAAACGACTCCAAAAAGCAAGTTCGAGAAGCCATCCACGCCTGCCAGGACAAAAAAGCCGAAGAAATCACAATTCTGGAGCTGGACAAAGATTCCGGCGCTTTCACCGATTACTTTGTGGTTTGCAGCGGGACCAACCCGCGGCAGGTACAGGCCATTTCCGATGAAGTGGAGATGCGCCTGAAAAAGGCCGGCCATCCTCCCCGGCAGTTGGAAGGCTACAAACAGGGCGAATGGATATTGCTCGACTACGTGGATTTCGTTGTCCACGTTTTCTCGGAAAAAGCCCGCAAGTATTACGATTTGGAGCGACTGTGGAAGTCGGCAAAGCGCCTGGAACCGGCGGAACTGACGCCTAAGTCGCGAGCTGTGTCCCGCACCAAGACCACCGCCGCGCGCAGCCCGCGAAAAAAGAAGCTAGCCTAATTAGTTCTCGCCAGTTAATTCTCGCTCGGCGACCACTGCAGCTTGAGCACCTCTGGATGGTGCGCCAGCTCTTCCACGAACGCTGGTTGAACAATCTGACCCTGTCGCGCTTGCCAACTCACCCGGCAGCGGAGTTCCTTGACTTGACCGTAACGCGGCCATCAATGGCCGCTCTTCCGCCATCACTTCACTTTTTCCTCGCTGTGGTTAAATGACCATTGTGAAACTCAAAGTCGCCTGGATTGGCAAAACCAAAGAACCTGCCATTGAATCGCTCACGAACGAATATCTCAAGCGGTTATCGCGGTATGCTGAGATCGAAGGGCTGTCCTTAAAGGACGAGGCGGCGCTTTTGGCAATCAGCGGTAAAGCCGCCCGCCCGCAGAAGAAACATACTCTGGTACTTCTTGATCCCCGCGGCAAGCAATTCTCCTCGGAAGAGCTGGCCAGGTTTTTGGACGACCAACAGCAGCGCAATCCGCTGCCTTTGCTATTTGTCATAGGTTCGGCGGACGGGTTCTCCGAAGAAATGCGCAAATCCGCCGTCATGCTTCTTTCATTGGGAAAGCTGACCATTGCCCATGAACTTGCGCGCGTAGTTTTGCTCGAGCAGTTGTACCGGGCTTGCACCATCCTCAAAGGACATCCTTACCATCTGGGCCACTAGCGTCTCGAATTTGTCCCGTCCCAGCATATTTTCCGTGCATGTTCTCCGCGTACTTTCGTGATGTTTTCATCTCTCGCTATTTGGGTTACAGTGCTCTTACACTCCAAACCCCCGAGGAGAGCACCCGATGAAGAACCCTATGGAAGTACTCAGAATGAAGGAACAGGAACTGCTAAAAGTTCGCACCGAGATTGATGCTCTCCGCATCGCGGCACGCCTTCTGAATGACGACACAGTGACTTACGCGGAGCCTAAGCAAGAAACGCGCCAAGTCATTGAAATGCCTTAGATTCAATACCTTGCCTGTCCATACCAACGCCTCGGCTTGGTCTTAAAGGCTGGGTTCGTAACCTATTTCCATCCATACGAGGTAGAATGACACCTTCCGCCAAAGCCAGATGCGGAAGGCACGGTTTTCATGACTTGGTTCAAACGTCAATCCGGTGAGCTGGAAAGTACGGGCGAGAAAAAAGTCCGTACCGAAGGTTTATGGGTAAAGTGCGAAGACTGCCGGCAGATCATCTGGAAAAAAGATCTCGAAGAGAATTTGAACGTCTGCCCCAAATGCGAAAAGCATTTCCGCATTGACGCCCGCGCGCGCCTCAACCTGCTTTTGGACAGCGATCAAATCGAGCTGTTTGGAGACAATCTGGTATCCACCGATCCGCTGAAGTTCGTAGACCTGAAGGCTTACTCGTCGCGGTTGAAACAGGCGCAGTCGGACACGGGCTTAAGCGACGCAATCATCAATGCGCGGGGGACGCTCAATGGACGTCCGGTCATAGTCAGCGCCATGGAATACGCATTCATCGGCGGCAGCATGGGAGCGGTAGTAGGAGAAGCGATCACGCGTGCCATTGAGCTGGCGCATGATCAGAAAATGCCCATCATTATCGTTTCCGCCTCCGGCGGCGCGCGCATGATGGAAGGCGTCATCAGCCTGATGCAATTGGCGAAAATCTCCGCCGCTCTTTCCCGGCTTGACGATGCCCGCGTGCCTTATATTTCCGTGCTTACCGATCCCACCACCGGTGGCGTTACGGCCTCATTCGCTATGCTGGGCGATCTGAACATCGCCGAACCCGGCGCGCTTATTGGATTTGCAGGTCCCCGCGTCATCGAACAAACCATCCGCCAAAAACTGCCGCAAGGCTTCCAACGCAGTGAATTCCTGCTGGAGCACGGCATGCTCGACGCTGTTGTTCACCGCAAGCAGTTGAAGTCTTACATTTCCCGCGCGCTGGATTTCATGGAGAAGCCCATTTCCGACAGGGAAGCGACGGCCTAATTCTTAAACCTGCAATGATCTTGTAGCGCCGGGTCAGACCCCGCGGGTAGGGATCCTTCGACTACGTAGGCCCATTCGCGAAGGCGAATGGGCAACTTCGCTCAGGACGACAATTTTTTGGGATTCGATGGATACGCGGACAGGAGTGTCCGCGCCACAAGAGCAACGGCAGTGCTTGGACGCGAGCCTACCGAGCGGGATCGTAATTCAAATTCTGGCCTAGCCATCGCTCGACTTCCGCTACGCTCATTCCTTTGCGAACGTGGTAATCATCGACTTGGTCGCGGTCAATCTTGCCCAGAACGAAATACCGCGACTCGGGGTGGGCAAAGTAGAGTCCGCTTACGCTTGAGCCGGGCCACATGGCGAACGATTCGGTGATGAGCATTCCGGTGTTCTTCTGCACATCGAGCAACTTCCAGAGCGGGCCTTTTTCCGTATGGTCGGGGCAAGCGGGATAACCTGCTGCGGGCCGAATGCCGCGATATTTTTCGTGGATCAAATCGTCGTTACTTAGATTTTCGTCGCGGCCACAACCCCAGTTTTCGCGTGCCCGTTTATGCAGACATTCGGCGAACGCTTCAGCGAGGCGGTCGGCGATGGCCTCAGCCATAATTGCGTTGTAATCATCGTTTTCGGCCCGGAAGCGGTCGCACAACTCTTTCAGTCCGATCCCGCTGGTGACGGCGAATGCTCCGATGTAATCTTGCAGGCCGGTTTCCTTCGGCGCGATGAAATCGGCGAGAGAACGGCAAGGCTCGCTGCCTTCCCGGTTCGCCTGCTGACGTAGGAAGTGGAAGCGCTCGAGAACTTTGGTGCGCGTGTTGTCCGTGTAGAGTTCGAGGTCGTCGCCAACGGCGTTTGCAGGAAAGAACCCGTAAACGCCGCGCGCGGTGATCAGGTTTTCCTTGATGATCCGGTCGAGCAGAGCATTGCCTTCGGTGAATACCTGCCGCGCCTGCGCCCCATGTTCCGGATGATCGAGAATGCGCGGATAGACGCCTTTCAATCCCCAGGTATGGAAGAACGGCGACCAGTCAATGAATTCGCGCAGCGTGGACAAAGGAAAATTGTCGAGCGCACGCACGCCGGTGAATCCGGGTGTCGGGATCTCTTCCGGCCGCCACACGATTGGAGTTCGCCGGGCGCGGGCAGTCTCGAGCGGGACGGTCGTCTGGCGCGGCGCGGCGTGGGACTTACGCAGCGCCTCATATTCCGCGCGATGTTTGACTACAAAATCTTCTTTTCCTTCATCACTCAAAAGGCTGGTGGTTACTGGCACGGCGCGGCTTGCGTCCAGGATGTGAACCACCGGTTCACTGTAGTTCGGCGCGATCTTGATGGCGGTGTGTGCACGGCTGGTTGTCGCGCCGCCGATCAGTAAGGGCAACTTGAAATTCTGGCGCTCCATCTCGCGGGCCACGTGCACCATTTCGTCTAGCGAAGGTGTAATGAGACCGCTTAGACCGATCAAATCTGCCTTCTCCGCTTTGGCGCGTTCCAGAATTTTTTCGCAGGCGACCATCACGCCCATATCTATGACTTCGTAATTGTTGCAGGCAAGCACGACGCCCACAATGTTCTTGCCGATGTCGTGAACGTCACCCTTAACGGTTGCCAGCACGATTTTTCCCTGCGCCTTCACTTCCTGACCAGACGCAGCGAGCGCTGCTTTTTCGGCCTCCATAAATGGCGTAAGGTAAGCGACGGCCTTTTTCATGACGCGCGCAGACTTCACCACCTGCGGCAAAAACATTTTGCCCGCGCCGAACAGATCGCCAACGACGCCCATGCCTGCCATTAACGGCCCTTCGATCACGAGTAGCGGGCGGCCAAGTTTCGCGCGGGCTTCCTCGGCATCAAGCTCGATATAGGTGTCTATTCCTTTAACCAGCGCATGAGAGAGACGATCTTCCACGGTGCCATGGCGCCATTCTTCAGCCTTCTTTTCGCTGACTTCCGCGCCAACATTTTTCAGCGTTTCGCCGTGCTCCACCAGGCGTTCGGTCGCGTCAGGGCGGCGGTTGAGCAGAACGTCTTCGACCATCACCTTCAGTTCGGGCTCAATCTCCTCGTACACCTCAAGCATGCCGGCGTTCACGATGCCCATGTCCATTCCGGCGGCGATGGCGTGATAAAGAAAGGCGGAATGTATGGCCTCGCGGACAACGTTGTTTCCACGAAAGCTGAAGGAGACATTGGAAACGCCGCCGCTCACCTTCGCGTGCGGCAGGTTCGCCTTGATCCAGCGCGTGGCCTTGATGTAGTCCACCGCGTAATTGTTGTGCTCCTCCATCCCGGTGGCAACGGTGAGGATGTTGGGATCGAAGATAATGTCTTCTGCTGGAAAGCCAACTTCGTCAACTAAAATTCGATAGGCGCGTTCGCAGATGCGGATTTTATCTTCGTAGGTTGCGGCCTGACCTTGCTCGTCGAAGGCCATCACCACGACCGCCGCACCGTACTTCAGCACTGTCGCGGCGTTGCGACGGAAGACGTCTTCGCCTTCCTTCAGCGAAATCGAGTTCACTATTCCCTTGCCTTGCAGGCATTTCAGTCCCGCCTCGATGACCGTCCATTTTGAGGAGTCAACCATGAACGGCACTTTGGCGACTTCAGGTTCGCTGCCCAGCAATTGCAGGAAGCGCGTCATAGCCGTGACGCCGTCAATCATTCCTTCATCCATGCATATGTCGAGAACATTCGCGCCGTTCTCCACCTGCTGGCGCGCGATACTGACCGCTTCTTCGTATTTTCCAGCCTTAATCAGCTTGGCGAACTTGGGCGAGCCAGCCACGTTGGTGCGCTCGCCGATCATGATGTAAACGCCCACCTGCTGCGTGAAGGGTTGCGAGCCCGACAGACGCAGGGGTTTCGTTTCAATCGGCGTAGTTGGAGAGCCGCTCAAGTTTTGTTGGTCGCCGGATGTCGTCATTGTGTCAGCGCCACCCTCAGTTCCCGTGGAGGCATGCCTTCGAGGGCCTTCGCGATGGCCGCGATGTGTTCGGGCGTGTTGCCGCAGCAGCCCCCCGCGATATTGATGAGCCCAGCGCGCGCAAAATCGCTGAGATAGCGCCCCATATCCGCAGGCTGAAGATCGAAGCCGGTTGGAGACAGGGGATTCGGCAATCCGGCATTGGGATAGCACGAGATCGCCACGTCAGCTTTTTCCGACAGATCACTCAGGAATGGATACATAAGATCGGGGCCAAGCGAGCAGTTGAGCCCAACTGACAGCGGCTTCACATGCGCCACCGCATTCCAGAAGGCCTCGGTAGTCTGCGCGGAGATCATCGTTTCGCCGCCACGACCGACGGCCGCTGAGATCCTGATCGGCAAATTTTGCCCGTCCTCATCGAACACTTCGCGGATGGCGACCAGCGCTGCTTTGGCGTTAAGAGAATCGAAAATCGTCTCGACAAGCAGCGCATCCACGCCACCGGCAATCAGACCGCGCACCTGTTGCGCATACGCGGTTTTCACCTGATCGAAGGTGACTACGCGGAAGCCGGCATCGTCGGCATCCGGTGAGTTCGAGAGCGAGACCGTCAAAGGCCCAATCGCCCCCGCCACAAATCGTTGGCGCGAGGTTGCACTCCCCACGCGGTCCGCCCACTCGCGGCACTGCCGCGCCGACTTTTCATTGATCTCGAAAGCCAATGCGCCAAGAAATGGATCGTCAACAATTTTTTGATAAAACTCAGGATCCTTCCGCCCACCGTGCTCCCGCGGATCGTCCACGAAGAACTCACTCTGGGTTATGCTCGTCGCCCCGAAGGTGTTCGTCTCGATGATGTCCGCCCCTGCCTCCAGGAACCGGCGATGGATATCGCAAATCATATCTGGCTGCGTCAGGGAGAAGAGGTCTCCATTGTTCAGCAAATCCTTGGTCGAGTCCTTGAAGCGGTCTCCGCGGATATCAGATTCCTTCATGCCATAGGTGCGGATGGTCGTACCCATCGCCCCATCAATGATGGCGATGCGTTTCTCCAGCACTTTTTGCAGCGGATGTTGTTGATTTGCAGTCATTTATAGCCTAGCGGTAGCGCGACGACCGAGAAAGCCGCCTTTCTGCCTCCCATTCCATTATATAGAGATGATAAAAACGCCCAAACGATTAAGGGAAGGTAAAGTACGCCGTGTCGCACCGGACCGTCGTTGCGTCTTTACATGCTCGGGTTGTTGCGTTCCGCCGCTCTTGCGGCTTAGGCCTCAGGCCGCAACTGCGATTTCTTCGTCGTGATGGTCAGCGTTGCGGTCGTCAGTTTCGGCCCGGGCCACTGTTCAGTGTAGGCCTCGAGGACGATTGAACCGGGGGTCTTATTCGCTTGCAGGATGACCTGCGCGAGTCCGTTAAATAAACTGCGCTTTGGCTCCTTGTCGGATTCTTGGCAGTTGGGATCCCCATTGCCTACGCCGATCAAAGATCCCTCGCCGCTCACTTTGAAACTGATTTCGTTATCGGCGGTCGGCACATGGCGGCCTTCTTTGTCGAGGACTTCCACGCGGACTACCGCAACGTCTTGGCCGTTGGCGTTAATCTCGGTGCGATCTGCGGTCAGCTTAATGGATTCCGGCATGCCGGTGGTCTCCCGCTTTTCCGTCAATACAATCTTTCCGGCTTTGCTGCCTCGCGCTTCAATCACGCCCGGTGCGTACTTTACCTTCCACTCAAGGTGCGTGAGCGGTTCCACCTTCTGCTTGCCCTGGCTTTGTCCATTCAGGAAAAGCTCGACCTCGTCCAGATTGGAATGCACCCACACGGAAATCGGTTCTCCTTCGCGCTGCTCCCAATTCCAGTGCGGAAACAGATGCAGCACCGGTTCTTTTCCCCACCAGGCTTTGTAGTAATAGAAATTATCTTTGGGAAAGCCGCACATATCCACGATGCCGAACTGCGAATTGATCGAAGGCCATCCATAGGGCGTAGGCTCACCGCGATAATCGAAGCCTGTCCAGGCAAAGCCGCCCGCAAGCCATTCGCGCGTCCCATAAAACTTCCACCATTCTTCGGCGAGTTCTGACCAGGAGGTATGGTTCAGGTCGTATGCGCTTACCCAGTTGCGAATTTTATCGGTTTCGTAAATACCGCGGGTTGAAACAGTGCTCGCGGTTTCCGTGCCTACGCATGGTGTTTTGGGATGCGCTTTGTGCCAGGGATCGCATACCTTCAGGCCGTAGTTGAACCCCATTACGTCCAGTTGCTCTGGAAAATGGGTTTCGAAGGACTGGTTCACCGCAGCCGTGCACAGCCGCGTGGGATCAAGCTCGTGCGATCTGGCGATCATTTCATCAATCACCCGCACGCCCTGCGGTTGCGGCATCATGATCCACTCTTCGTTCCCCATGGACCATATGATGATCGACGGCGAATTGCGATAGCGCTTGATCATCTTTTCCAGTTGCGCCATGCCTTCCGGATTGGAACTCATCAGGCGGGTCTCGCACATCATCATCACGCCGAGTTGGTCACAGGCTTCCACCCATTCGGGCGTGGGCATATTGTGAGAGGTGCGTACGGCATTCGATCCCATATCTTTTAAGACGCCCATGCGGTACCACTGCAAATGATCCGGTAAGGCGGCGCCCACGCCTGCATGGTCCTGATGGTTGCATGTGCCTTGAATCTTGACCGACTTGCCGTTCAGGAAGAAACCTTTGTCTGCATCGAACGCAACCGTGCGCACGCCGAAGCTGACGCGCTCGGCATCGCGCGCCTTGCCATCGGATTCAACGGTTACGATGGCGGAGTAAAGGGCTGGCGTTTCGAGCGACCAAAGAGACGGATTGGTGACCTTCGTGGAAGCGGTGAATGTAGTTGAGCCGTCGGCGGGAACTTGCTGAGAAGCGGAATCTGCAGTCGCGACTGTCTTCCCGGCCGCATCGAGAATTTGCCAGCGTACGCGGCAAGTTTCCGCTTTCGTGCCTTCGTTTTGTACTACCGTGCCAAGATTCAGGGCTGCTAAATTCCCTTTCAGATCGCTGCGAACATAACTTTCCCATTGGCCAAGGTGCAAGGAATCGGTCTTGGTAAGCCACACATGCCGGTAGATGCCCGCGCCTTCGTAAAACCATCCATCGCCAAAGCTGGCGTCCATTCGCACAACCAGATAATTCTTGCCGCCATAATTAAGGAAGTCGGAGAGATCGAAGCTGAAGGGTGCGTATCCATTGTTGTTGCGGCCAATAAAGTATCCGTTCAGAAACACCAGCGCGTCGCGAAATGCGCCGTCGAATTCAATGGACACACGACGGCCGCGGTCGCTGGCGGGAATTTCGAATGTGCGGCGATACCATCCAACCGTGGTCTCCGGATATTTCCGGCCCAGCGGCTTGTATCCGTGGCTTTGCAGGCTTGGATCGTCCACAAAGGGCAACTCGACGGCCCAGTCATGCGGCAGATCCAGCGCACGCCACTTTGAGTCGTCGAATTTTTCCGTGGCGAATTTGAAGTCGCCCGACTTGGAGAAATCGCTCTGGTCCGCGCCGAAGCCCAGATCACGCCCCGGGTCGTTTCCATTGCCGAGGGTAAATTTCCATCCGAAATCCATCAGCAGTCGCTCCCGAGGGGCCACCGCTGACATTGCTTCCGCCGATGCGCCTTGCGGATAGTCCGCCAGCAATGCACGGGCTCGCGCCAGCGATGAACCAGCGACGAGCGATGTAGCGGAAACGGCAACTCCTGAGCGTAATAGCTCACGGCGGGTCAAGTTCTTCATGCGGGGCCTCGAGATTGTAGAAATGAAATGCGCTGCAAACGTTTACTGGATAAGAAGCAACAATATATGCCAAAGAAGGCGAGGGAGACAATCGTAGAGGATCGAACTCGCGCATTGTCTCTACTGGGGGCAAAAATTGACTACCTTCATTTCCCGCAAGCCTTCGCCAAGCCACTCAAACCGTGTACGACCCATCCAAATAAGGAACAACTTTTGGAGACGATGTTCGGGGGCAACTATGATCCGCAAATTGAAGTCAGGAGAGTATCGGCTGTATTCGCGCAAGAAAAATCCCAAGACCGGCAAGCGCCGCAATCTGGGAACATTCCGCACCCGCAAAGCCGCTGAGACCCATGAGCGCGCAGTGCAATACTTCAAACATCACTGAAGCGATAGGAAGAAATTAGTTTGCAGCTTTGACGCGAAACGGAATTGCCATCAAGAAAATGCCGAACGAAATTACCGCAAAGAATAAAGCTAGAGAGTCCGCAGCAATATTCCTACCGCCAGAACAATCGCAAGGCTAAGCGATCCAATGCTGTTTATGCGGATCAGGCGGTAGCTCGAACTCCACGGATACATGAGCAGTTGGAAAGCTGCCACAAATTTTTCTGGCCAGAACAAACCTGCCAGCCCAAAAATAAGGAACAGTTGTGCGATTAAAGTAAGAGCAATATGCTGCATGAATTTTGTTCCGAGAAGGAGTGGAGCCTGAGAGAAATTTTGCCCGCATCCTTTTTCAACGTCAAGGCGAAAAGACTCTTTCCGGGGATCCCACGGTAATCAGGGATTTCTCTTAGTGGCGGGCGGAGAGCAGCGTCAATATGTCGCGCAGGCCTTGGCGAATCGGCTTAAGATCGGAAACCGCGTGCACGGGAAAGGGCAGCGCGCTCTGCTTTTTGTCGCTCTTGCCTTCGCCGCGCAAATGTTGCCGCGCCCCGGCGATCGTGAATCCTTCTTCGTAGAGCAATTTCTTAATGCGCAAAACCCCTTCGACATCCTTGCGGCGATACATCCTTTGGCCGGTGCTGCTTTTGATGGGCTTCAACTGCGGAAATTCCGTCTCCCAAAAGCGCAACACGTAGGCAGGCAGCTGGCAAAGCGAGGCGACTTCTCCAATGCGGAAGTACAGCCGCTCGGGAATTTCCACTTCCGCGCTCTTTTTCGCTTTTGCCATGGCTTCTTACGAACGGCGCTGACTTCTAGACTGTATCAGTTTCTCGCGCTTGTTCCTCCTCGCGTTTTACCACTATGCGCCACTCGAAACAACCGGATTTTTTCAAAACGGCCAGCGAGGTGTCTGGCGCAAATGAAAACGCCCCTCGAAGAGTGCATCCCGCGAGAGGCTTGAAACTGATATACGAGTTGATACCTCGTTTAGTGCTTCTTTTTCTTAGCCGCTTTTTTCTTTGCTGGCATGAATTTCCTCCGTAAATGATTTTCCCTTGAGAGGACTAATTGAACCCAAAAGAGGAAACCATACCCGACAAATACGGTAGGTTTGGCTTCCACCACAAGATATTGCGTATTGTTTAGGAGATTGTCAATATAATTCTGTGTTCCGGGCACGATTGATTCAGATTTATGCGGATCGGTTCGAGGCCCGCGCGCCGCGCGCACGAGGTGTGTGAGCGGAAATGACGCGGTTGCGGCCCGCAGCCTTCGCGCTATATAAGGCTTTGTCGGCGGCGCGAATCACGTTTTCGATGCCGTGGAATTTCGTGGATGGCTCCGCTACTCCAATGCTCACCGTCACCGAAAGCTCGCGATTAAAGTCCACGAGCGACGGCTGTTTGGCGCTGCTCTTTTTTTTCGAGGACGGCTTGCGGCGGTCGGTTCCGTGCGGCACGGTTCGTCGCTCTGCTCCGCGCAGACGGAAGATTGTGTTCTCCACGTTCCAGCGCAATGTCTCCAGATGAGGAAGAACTTCCTGCAATGACTTGCGCGGGAAAAGAATGGAGAACTCTTCGCCCCCCACGCGAAATGCGCGCCCTCCACCCTCCACATGAGCCAGGCAGGTGGCTACCATGCGCAGGACGTGGTCTCCGGTTTCATGACCGTAGGTGTCGTTGAAAGATTTGAAATGATCAATATCCACGGTCGCCAGCGCGTAAGGCTCCTGCAGGTCTAGCAATGCGTCATTAAAAGCGCGCCGCGCCGCCAGTCCCGTCAGTTCATCCTGATAAGCAAGCACGTAAGAATTTTCAATTACGGATGTGGTCAGCACCAGCGCCGCGGTAGCCACATAAACGGTGGCCTTCAAAGTGAACGAGCCGGAGTCAAAGGCAAAAAGCACAGCGACGATGGTCCATAAAAGTCCGCTGTCCACGGGCCTGCGATGCAGAAGAAATTGCGCCAGCAGCACCACTGCGGCGACTACGCAAACTAACCCGCCGAGCGAGGGAATCCGCGTCCAGTGTTGCCACTGCCTTCCCAGCAGTGCAGCATGGAATAAAGATTGGCTGGCCGATTCTCCCGGTCGGCAGACAATGGCGACGAAGGTCGCCTCCAGAAACAAAAGGCAAATGCGAGAAAGGCTGGCGGGCAAATTGATCCCGCGCTCCCGCGACGCCGAAAAAAGAACAAAGTTCAGCGGCAGCAAGACCGATACAACTTCAAGCGCCGCATGTCCGGTGGGCGAGGCGGCGCGTCCGGCAAAAAAGAATTGCAGCGCGCGATGCGCCAGGAACAAAGTGAGCAGGGCAAACAACACCTTGCTAGAGTGAAAACGCCAGGCTAGCAAAACGCCGCTGAAGAAAACTGCGTAGTAATAAAAATGTACCGCGGATGGAGCGAGGGGAAGAAGACCAAAATTCAGGACCAGCGCGGCGGCAGCGACACAAATGCCTCCGGGCAGCAAAAGGGCTTTCACCATTCTTTTGTCCCAAAAGTTCACAGGGATATCCCGCGCACGCGCATTTGAGCGTCCAATCCTGAGAATTATCTCCATTAAAAGGGTCGGGAGTCAGTGACAGTTGGGGTTCGGCGTGCCATATCTGTGCAGTGGCCTATTTCGGGAACCTGGTACCTTCGTGCCCCTCCTGGAACCTTGCCCTGTGGCCTGTGATCAATAAGAATCAGAGGGGTTCGATTAGAAAAAATTTATGCGAGTCCTTATTGCTGAAGATGATCCCGCGTTGGCCAGTTTTGTGAAGAAGGGCCTGGAAGCCGAGCACTACGCCGTGGACGTATCGGTGGATGGCGAACAGGCGCGCTCCCACTCCGCCGAGTTTGACTACGACATGGTAGTACTCGACTTGAACCTGCCGCGCCTGGATGGCGTGGCCATCCTGCGCTTTTTGCGCTCCAAAAAACCCAGCGTGCCAATTCTGGTGCTGACCGGGCGCAACCGGGTTGAAGACCGCGTGCAATGTCTGGACCTTGGCGCGGACGATTTTCTGGCCAAGCCGTTTTCCTTTACCGAGCTTTCCGCGCGCATCCGGGCTCTGCTGCGGCGCAGCCATTTGCCCGCGGAATCGGTGCTGGCGGTGGATGATTTGAAACTCGACCGCGTGGAGCGCCGCGTGGAACGGGCGGGCCGGCGCATCGAATTGACCTCCAAAGAATTCGCGCTGCTCGAATATTTAATGCGCAATGCCGGGCGGCGCATTACCCGCGCCATGATCATTGAACACGTCTGGAACCTTTCGTTCGACACCTGCACTAACGTGGTGGATGTGTACGTAAATTACGGCAATGCCATGAACCAGGTCACCAGCCAGCAGAATTTTCTGAGCAGCGAAACCGTGGAACTCAGCACCCAGGAAAACACCATCGCCGGGGCTGACATCTCCGTGGTCGCCAGCAATCTGGTGCAAACAGAAAATGCCCGTCAGGCAGCTCTCCAGGCCATTGGACGAATGCCGCCGCGCAGCCTCTTCGACTTCCTGCAATAAAAGTTGTCATCCTCAGCGAAGCGAAAAACCGATGCAACTAGCTACAGGCAAAGACCTTGCAGGCAAAGATGGGTGCTCACCGGCCCATCACTTTTGTAACGCTTTCTGGGAGATCAGCCCCACCCTCCCGGGGCGTATAATAATGACCGAAGGACATTCCCATGCCGCAGCCAAAGCTGAAAACGCATCTGCCCGAGTGCTGGCTGCACTTCCTTGTCGGGCCTCGACGTTTTCGCGCCGTGTTGCCCTCCAACCGGCGTCCCAGTCTCTTCGGCAGCGACTAAACAATCCTCCATCATCTCGGGGTGGGCTTTATTTTCGCGCGTCCTGAACCCGCGATTTAGAGCCAAAGACCTACGACCAAAGGCCAACGACCAACCACGAATCTCTGGAGGATTCCATGGCTACCAAAACTCTCATCGGCCCCAGCATCAAGACCGCTCTTCCCGGCCCCAACGCCGCGCGTGTGCTCGCCGGCGACGAGAAATATATTTCGCCGTCCTACACCCGCTCCTATCCGCTCGTCGCCAAGAGCGGACGCGGTCTCACTGTCACCGACGTTGACGGCAATGAGTTCTTCGACTTCTCCGCTGGCATCGCCGTAACATCCACCGGACACTGCCATCCCGAGGTCGTCGCCGCCATCCAGAAGCAGGCCGCCGAACTCATTCACATGTCCGGCACGGATTTCTATTACCAGAGCATGGTCACCTTCGCCGAGCGCCTCTCGAAGATCGCCCCCATGCCCGGCCCGCATAAAATCTATTACGGGAACTCTGGCGCGGAAGCCATCGAGTGCGCCCTGAAGCTGGTCCGCTACCACACCAAACGCCAGAACATCATCGCCTTCTACGGCGCGTTTCATGGACGCACCATGGGCGCGCTCTCGCTCACCGCATCCAAGCCGCAGCAGCGCCGCCGTTTCGCGCCGCTCGTTCCCGGCGTGACCCACGTGCCTTATCCGAATCTCTACCGCGATTGCAAAAATCCCGACGACGCCGAAAGCTACGCGCTCAGTTGCGCCCGCTTTATCGAAGAAAAATTATTCAAGACCACGCTTCCTCCCGAAGAAGTCGCCGCCATCTTCGTCGAGCCCATCCAAGGCGAGGGCGGATACCTTGTCGCACCCACAATTTTTATGCAAGAGCTGCGCCGCATCTGCGACCGCCATGGAATCTTACTGGTCGCGGATGAAGTCCAAAGCGGCGCGGGCCGCACCGGAAAGTGGTGGGCCGTCCAGCACACCGGCGTCGAGCCCGACATCGTCTGCATCGCCAAAGGCATCGCCTCCGGCATGCCGCTCGGCATCACCATGAGCCGCGCCGAAATTATGGACTGGATCCCCGGCTCCCACGCCTCCACCTTCGGCGGCAATCCCGTCTGCCTCGCCGCCGCGCTCGCTACGCTCGACGTGATCGAGCATGAGCGCCTGCTGGAAAATTCCACCGAAGTTGGCAACTACATGCTCAAGCGCCTCGCCGATTGGCCCGCAAAACACAAACTGGTAGGCGATGTCCGCGGACGCGGCCTGATGATCGGCGTAGAAATCGTGATCGACAAAAAAACCAAAGCCGCCGCAACCAAAGAGCGCGACCGCATTCTGGAACTCGCTTTTGAACGCGGAGTTTTGCTCTTGGGCTGCGGCCCCAGCACCGTCCGCATCGCCCCGCCGCTCATTGTCACCAGGGAGCAAGCCGACGTCGCCATGGACGTATTGGAAGAATCCATCGCGATTGTCGCCAAAAGCGCTTGAACGCATCTCCTGCTGTTTTTTGTGCGAGTAAATTTAACCATGTCATCCCGACGTTGAGCGAAGCGAAGACGGAGGGACCTTACGCCGGCAGAAAGCGCCGATGCGGCTGACAAGACCGTAGTTCCTGTCAGCCGCAGCCCTTTTGCAAGCGAGGTGGCCCACCGGGGAGCCAACGGAAAAACACATTCCCCCATAAATGTCATTCTGAGGAGCAAAGCGACGAGAATCCCTACCGGCTGCACCGCATTTCGGGCTAGGGGTTTCATCCGCAGCAAAGCGCTTTTCAAACGCGCACATTGTGACATCCGTCACATCCCAAACCAAAGCTGCAAACTAACGTAGCCCCATGCCCTCCGGCCGCCTAACCCACGCAACCATCCGAGCCCTCGACTGGCTCGCCACCAAAACCCTCCCCCCGGAAAACATTCCTCCCCACCAGCGCACCGGACGCCAGGGCGAAGAGGCCGCCTACTTCCATCTCCGCCGCCTCGGCTACATCATGGTCGCGCGCAACTTCCGCTCGCCCCACCGCCGAGGCGAAATTGATCTCATCGCGTGGGAGAAAGACATGCTCTGCTTCATCGAAGTGAAAACCCGCACCACCCACGACGTGAAACCCGCCGAAGCCGCCGTGGACGCCGATAAGCAGCGCGAGCTGAACTACATGGCGCGCGAGTACTTGCGTCACTTGCCACCTTCGTGCCAGTGGCGTTTCGATGTGCTCAGCGTATATTATGAGCAGCCAGCGACGCCCCCGCGCTTTGAGCTGTTCCGCAACGCGATTCCGTTGTCATAAAATGAATTTTCTGGGGAAAATTTCTGCTGCGCTTTGGCGGGGAAGGTTTGCGCGCTTGAATCGAAATGCCTGAATTAAGAAAAGATCCCATCATCGGCCGCTGGGTCATCATCTCCACCGACCGCGCCAAGCGCCCCAACGATTTCTCCCGGGAGGTCATCCAGCTCAAGGGCGGATTCTGCCCCTTTTGTTACGGCAACGAAGCCAAGACCCCTCCGGAAATTCAGGCCTACCGCCCCAACCACAACGGAGGCCCGCCCCCGCAGCGCGATACTCCGGGGTGGACCGTCCGCGTTGTCCCCAATAAATTCCCCGCGCTCGGCATTGAAGGTAGCCTGAACCGCCAGGCCGAAGGCATGTTCGACAAGATGAACGGCATCGGCGCGCATGAGGTCATCATCGAAACGCCCGACCACGCCACCACCCTCGCCATGCTGGCCCCAAAACGCATTGAAGACATCCTCTGGACCTTCCGCGACCGCATTCTCGACCTGAAAAAAGACCGCCGCTTCAAATACATCCTCACATTCAAGAACCACGGCGAGGCCGCCGGAGCTTCACTCGAGCATTCTCATTCGCAACTCATCGCTCTGCCTATTCTTCCTATTTACGTGGCCGAAGAACTCGAAGGCGCAAAACAATATTTCAAGTACAAAGAGCGATGCGTTTTCTGCGACATTGTCCACCAGGAAACTGAAGCGGGCGTCCGCGTCGTCGCCGAAAACGAAGACTTCCTCACCATCGCTCCATTCGCGCCGCGCTTTCCCTTTGAAACCTGGATCCTTCCCAAGCAGCACGAGTCGGCTTTCGAGCACTCGTCATCCCACATGTTCGAGAACCTCGCCAAGGCTCTCAAGCTGCTGCTCAACAAAGCCGACCGCGTTCTCGACAATCCCCCCTACAACCTGGTAATTCACAGCTCTCCCGTGCAGGAACCTAACAACGATCACTACCACTGGCACATAGAATTCATGCCGAAATTAACCAAGACCGCCGGCTTCGAATGGGGCACCGGCTTCTATATCAATCCCACCCCGCCCGAAGAAGCCGCAAAGTTTCTGCGCGAGGCGAACGTTGAAGAACCGCTAACGGCCGGGACCCGCTGATTTAGGATTTAGTTTTTCCTTTTTCTGAAACCGTTCAATTGTATATTTTCATATCACCCTAAAACCCATGTCATCCCGACGTTGAGCGCAGCGAAGACGGAGGGACCTTACGACATCATCAGTAACAACAACCGCTAACAGGATTTTCTATGCAGCGGAAAATCGCTCCACTTGAAAATCTTCCACTACAATAGCTCTCGCCATGAAACGAATGCTCGCGCTTTTCATCTTCCTATCTTCCCTATGCTTGGCCGCACCCGCCACCAGCACGCTAATCGCAAACATCCCAGGCCGCACCACCATTTCTCTCAATGGCCCATGGAACATAATCATCGATCCCTACGAAACCGGACTCGGCTCGCGTTACTACCGCAACGCCAAGCCAAAGGACAAAAGCGACCTCGTCGAATACAACTTCGACAAATCTCCCACGCTCAAAGTCCCCGGCGACTGGAACACGCAACGCGACGACCTTTTATTTTATGAAGGTCCCGTCTGGTATCGCCGCATGTTCACTTATCACAAACACGCCAACACACGGACTTACGTTTATATCGGCGCGGCCAACTACAAGACTCGCGTCTTTCTGAATGGTGAAAAACTAGGCGAGCACGAAGGCGGATTCACTCCCTTCAACTTCGAAGCCACCAGCCTTCTGCACGACGGCGAAAATTTTCTCGTCGTTGAAGTAAACAACGCGCGGCATGTGGAAGATGTCCCAACCGTCAACACCGATTGGTGGAACTACGGTGGAATCACCGGAGACGTATCGCTGGTTGAAGTCCCCGATGCCTTCATTCAGGACTACTTCGTTCAACTAGCGAAAGGCTCGCGTGACGAAATTGCCGGATGGGTCCAGCTCAACGGCGCAAATTCGCCGCAGCAGGTCAAGCTGGAAATCCCCGAAGCCAAAATTAAGCAGACCCTCACAACCGACTCGTCAGGACGCGCGGAATTTCATTTCCCCGCAAAGCTTGTCCTATGGTCTCCTGAAAATCCCAAACTCTACGACGTAACCCTGACTTCCGGCGCGGACAAAGTCACCGACCAGATCGGTTTTCGCAGCATTGAAACCGAAGGCACGAAAATTCTCCTGAATGGCAAGTCCATCATCCTGCGAGGAATTGCCGCGCACGATGAGGCCCCGCTGCGCGGCGGCCGCGCCACCACTGCCGCCGATGCTCAAACATTATTGAGTTATGCAAAAGAACTCCATTGCAACTTCATTCGCATGGCGCACTATCCCCACAATGAAAAAGAAATTCGCCTCGCCGACCGCATGGGCATCCTGCTCTGGTCGGAAATTCCCGTCTATTGGGACATTGACTGGACAAATCCTGCCACGCTCGCCAGCGCCGAATCTCAACTCAGTGAGATGATTGCTCGCGACCACAATCGCGCCTCGGTAATTTTCTGGTCGCTCTCGAACGAAACTCCCATCAAGCCGGAGCGCACGGCGTTCATCGCGCAACTCGCCACCGACGCTCGCGCGCTCGATTCCACACGCCTCATCACCTCCGCATTAAATCGCACCACTCAGCTCGGCCCCGATCTCCGCGAGCTTAACGATCCGCTAGGCGCAAGCCTCGACGTGCTCGGCATGAATGAATACGTCGGATGGTACGAACACAAACCGGAATACGCTGACCAGTTGCAATGGAAGATTGCCTACGACAAGCCAGTCATCATCAGCGAATTCGGCGCGGACGCGCCCGCCGGCCGCCACGGCGATAAAGACGAGCGGTGGACCGAGGAATATCAGGTAAACGTCTTTCAACATCAAATCGCAATGGTGCAGCGCATCCCCGGCTTCGCCGGACTCTCCCCATGGGTGCTGGTGGATTTCCGCTCCCCACGCCGCCCGCTCCCCGGCATTCAAGACTATTTCAACCGCAAGGGATTAATTTCCAACCAGGGCGCGCACAAGCAAGCCTTCTACACACTACAAAAGTTTTACGAGGGCTTGGAATCACAACAAGGAGTAAAAAAGTAAACAAGCGGAAGCTAAAAAAATGAGTGCAACAAAATAGGTGGATGAAAAAATGAATTCCACGAACGTAGGCTTCCAAAATAAATCCAAAAATAAACCCAAAAATAAAATCTCAGAATAAAATCCCATCCCGAAACCCCATCCGCAAACCCCACCCACCATGTCATCCCGAACCGCTTCAGCGGTGAGGGACCTTACGACTGCTTCAATCTGCAATGCAGTACACCCGGACCATTCCGGAAGAATCCAGAGTTGACAACCCTTTTTGCAACCTCAAGTATTTGGGTGGCGCAGTGCTTCAGCGCTGCGATCAGCGCTATTCAATATGCGGCTTTAGCCGCCGAGGGATCCTAGTTCTCGCAAGCCCTTCACCGTTTCCACCACCCGCCCCGCCGCATAATCAATCTCAGCTTCAGTATTAAACCGCCCAATCCCAAACCGCAGAGAACTTTGCGCAAGCTCCTCGCTCACGCCTAAAGCTTTCAACACATAAGACGACTCCACCGATCCGGAATTGCACGCCGACCCGCTCGATACCGCGATGTCATTCAATCCCATCAGCAACGATTCGCCTTCAACATCCGCAAAGCTGATATTCAGATTCCCCGGCAGGCGATGTTCCTGTTCCATCGATCCATTCACAGAACACCCATCCAGCCGCCCCATGATTTGCTCGCGCAGCCGCTCGCGCAATCCGGCAAGCCGCTTTGCTTCCCCTGCCATTTCCTCCGCCGCAATCGCGCAAGCCTTCCCCAACCCGACAATTCCCGGAACATTCAATGTCCCCGAGCGCATACCCAACTCATGTCCGCCGCCGTCAATTAAACCTGACAATTCAACTGCGGGCACCCCGCTTCGCACATACAACGCCCCCACGCCCTTCGGCCCATACATCTTGTGGCCGGAGATCGAAAGCAAATCAACATTCTGCCCATGAACATTCACCGGAACTTTCCCCACAGCCTGCGTCGCATCGGTATGAAAAATCACGCCACGCTCCCGGCAAATCTTCCCGATCTCGACGATGGGTTGTAGCACCCCGATTTCATTGTTCGCCGCCATGATGCTGACAAGGATAGTTTCTCCGCCGATCGCCCGCCGCAACTCCTCCAGGTCAATCAACCCGTCGCGCCGCACCCCAAGATATGTGACGCGGAACCCATATTTCTCCAGCCGCTTGCAACTGTCGAGCACCGCCTTATGCTCGGTCACCGCCGTAATAATGTGATTGCCTTTGCTGCGGTATTTTTCCGCCACGCCCTTAATCGCCAGGTTGTCGCTCTCCGTCGCGCCAGAGGTAAAAACGATCTCCGCAGCCTTCGCGCCAATCAGCCTGGCAATCCGCTCGCGGGCCAGGGCCACTGCCTTTTCCGCAGTCCAGCCAAATTCATGGTTGCAGCTGGCTGCATTGCCAAACTTCTCGTGGAAATACGGGAGCATCTCCTCCAGCACCCTGGGGTCAACCGCCGTGGTCGCATGGTTATCCAAATAAATGGGCAGCCGTATCCCATCCAGATTTCGCTGGCCGATATGGGTTACAGACTCCTTTACCTGCCCATCCATTTTCCCAACCTCCAAAGTCTCATAGATGCAGCGTAATATGTGATGCCCAAATTTGTTGTCCTCCTGAACGAATGCCCGCTAAGCACCCGCCAGTAATCTCCGTCTTTTCATAGTCTCTGTTTTGAGGCCTCTTATGCATAATTCTTCCCTGCGGGGACTTGACAAGCCCATTGGCAAGGCTAAAATACCCAAAATCCGGGGGAATTATTTGGCCTTCTCAAAGGCTTACGAAATTAGACCGGATCTATGAAATCAATCCCGCCCCAGCCAGCCTCCGACAAGAGTAAGACCATGACTCCATGCAAACATCCTCGTGTCCAGATCGTTTCCCGCGATGAAGATGCCGAATTCGTCGAGTGCCTCGAATGCCGCGAAGTGTTCGACTCCCGCGAATTCAAAGACATGAACATCGAGGAAACCAAGCTGCGCAACGAGATCTAACCCTCCCAATGCCAACCCGCGGATCACGCCTGCCAGCAGGGCTCTCTTGTCCCAGTTTGGCACATTCGTGCGCGCACGGTGGTAACTTGTCCCAAAAACCAGGGTTATTTAGATTAGTGTTTACTGTCGGAAAGTGCATGCAGAAGTGTATTCAGGGCCACAGTATTTAGGGAAGTAATGTATTCCGAGAAAGTACGGCAACAATCATGCCTTCAGTCGCGCTCGTAGTTGATGATTCGATGCTGATCCGCCACACCGTTTGCCGCTTCTTCGAAGAGCGCGGCTTCGAGGTGGAGTCCGCCACCAACGGGCAGGATGCGCTCGAAATCCTCAAACGCCTGCGCCCCGACATCATCGTTACCGACATGGACATGCCCAAAATGACGGGCAGCGAACTCATCGCCGCGCTCAAGTCCCAGCCCACCACCGCCAACATTCCCGTCGGCATCCTGGCCGGCAAGCAAAGCGGCTTCGAAAAGAAAAAGCACGGCGCCGATTTCGCCATCTTCAAAGACATTGACATTGAAGACCAGCTAGCCGCCGCCGTGGACGCCGTGCTCGGATCGCCATCCGCAAAAAAAGCCGCAGGGAAATAAGCAATCAGCATCCAGCACTCAGCAATCCAGCACTAAGCATCCAGCAATCAGGATCCAGCGTTTAGCATCCAGCACTCAGTATTTAGCCAAACTTTGCCCGAACTCAATCCGCAATTGCGTAAATGCAATCCCAAAATCAGGACTGTCATCCCGAGCGAAGCTGATGAATTCGCTCCAGCGAATTCATCGCGAAGCCGAGGGACCTTGTGTTTGGCCTTCGTCCATTGGGATCCGAGGGGGAATTCGTGGTTGGAATTTCTGTAAAACATCTGCACCAAAATTATCTGAACGCCGACTGCTGATTGCCAAATGCGAAGTGCCAATTGCAAGAAACTGGCAACTGAAAACCGACAACCGGCAACTGCTTCACCTCAACACCATCCCCGCCTCAGCCGAGAAATCCATCCCCGCAAAATCCCTCGCCAGAAATTTCGGATACGCCGCCGCCGCAATCATCGCCGCATTGTCAGTAGAAAGCGGACGCGAAGGGAAGAACACCGGCACTCCAGCCCGCGCACCTTCGCGCTCAAATGTCTGCCGCAATTCGTTGTTCGCCGCCACGCCGCCAGTCACCAGCAACGTCGCAATATTGTTCGCTGCAGCCGCCGCCAAAGTTTTGCGCACCAGATCATCCACAACGGCCCGCTGGAATGACGCCACCAAATCCAAAGTCTGCTTATCACAATTGGCCAGATAATCATCCAACGTCGGTTTCGAAATTCCGGCAAGAGCCGTGCGCCGAGCCTCAATCGAAGCCTTCATCTCATGCGTCTCCACATACCGCAAGACCGCAGTCTTAATCCCACTGTAAGAAAAATCAAATCGAAGCGAATTGGCCTCTCCCTCGCCGGGTGCCCCATCCTCGTCGCGTTCTTTGCGACAGGGTGGGGATTTTTTATCATCCATCTTCGTCTTAGCGCTCCTGCGATCCGGATGCTTCAACTGCGCAAACGCGAACTTCACCGCCTTCGCATCTCCATGCGCCGACAAACGATCAATCACCGGCCCGCCCGGATACCCCAGCCCCAGTAGCTTCGCAACTTTGTCGAATGCCTCACCCGCCGCATCATCGCGCGTGTGCCCGATATTTTCATAACTCCACGCAGAATCTTTTTCCTCCGCAAGAAACAAATGCGTGTGCCCACCCGAAACTACCAACGCCAGCGCGGGAAAATTCAGAGTGTGGTTCCCCTTCTGCCGCTCCTCCAACAACACCGCATGAATATGCCCTTCCAAATGATTCACCGCGATCAGCGGCTTCTCCAGCGCAAACGCCAACGCCTTTGCATAAGTGATTCCCACCAGCAACGCTCCCGCCAGCCCGGGCCCTTGCGTAACCGCGATCGCGTCCATCGACTCATACGTCTGTTTGGCGTCCGCCAGCGCCTTCCGCACCACCGGCACAATCGCCCGCAAATGCTCCCGCGAAGCCAGCTCCGGCACCACCCCACCGTAAGGCTGATGCATAGCAATCTGCGAGAAAACCACGTTCGAGACTAGCTTCTCGCCCGAGCGCACGACCGCCGCCGCTGTCTCATCGCACGAGCTTTCAATGCCAAGAATGTATGCGTCTGCCATGTGCTTTTTCTGATACTTAGTTTACCCCTAAGCGTTGTCATTCTGAGCGAAGCATCGCGCTTCGCAGAAGCGCAATGCGTAGTCGAAGAATCCCTATCATTTAATTGACCTGATACCCTTGGACAAATGTCCGATCTATTACAGCACGTCGTAAAATCCGGATTTCCTTATTTTGAAAATCTGATTCACCTCTTTGTCGGTGGATCAGAACTGCACGGCGCAAAAGTTCACGGCACCGACGATCTGGACATTTATGGCGTTTACATCGAGCCGCCTGAAAAAGTTCTGGGCTTCGAATCCTTCCCACACTTTGTTTGGTCAACCGCCGGCGATGAAGTTCGCAACGGCCCTGATGACATTGACGTCACCCTCTACTCGCTGAAGAAGTGGGCTGAGATGGCCAGCAAAGGAAATCCCACAGCGTTGCATTTTTTGTTTACGAAAAATGCAATAGCCAATCACATTTGGGAAGAGGTTGTTACACAGCGCCAAATATTTTTGGCGCGCACATGCGTAAAGCAATTTATCGGCTTCGCTAACGATCAACTCAAGCGTATGACTGGCGAAAAAGGACGCGGCAAGAAAGGTCAGCGCCCCGAGATCGAGCAAAAATATGGCTATGACGTGAAGGCAGCGATGCATACTCTGCGTTTGCTCGGTGAGTGTAAAGAGCTGATCGCCGAAGGATGCATTACTTTGCCGCGACCGGAACGCGAATTTCTGGTTCGCGTTCGCACCGGCCAATATTCCATGGAGAAAATCATTTCCATGGCCCAGCAGCAATTTGCGGAGTGCGAAGAAACCGCGCTAAAGTCGCCCCTGCCGGAAGAAATCGATCGCAATGCCATCTCGCAACTGATCATCACTTGTTACAAAAAAGCCTGGAAGATGCCTGCGTGACGCAAAAAGACTTCTCAATCTCCATCATCCGCACCCTGCGCGAGCATGGACACCAGTCCTACCTAGTCGGCGGCTGCGTGCGCGATCTTCTATTAGGACGCGACCCCGCCGATTACGACGTCACCACCGACGCCACACCCAAAGAAGTAATGCGCATCTTCCCGCAGACCTACGCTGTCGGCGCGCAGTTTGGGGTGGTGCTTATTCCGCTTCCAAAAACTTCTTCCGGCTCTTCCCAAGAAAATAAACCTGTCATCTCGAGCGAAGCAGAAACTTCGCAAAGCGAAGTTTCTGCACAGTCGAGAGACCTTGCGTCATCCAACTCCAAAGCCAACGCCGTCGAGGTCGCCACCTTCCGCTCCGACATCGGATACTCCGACGGACGCCATCCCGACCAGGTCCGCTTCAGCAAGTCTCCGCAAGAAGACGTCCAGCGCCGCGACTTCACCATCAACGGCCTGCTCCTCGATCCCATCTCCAACCAAGTCCTCGACTACGTTGGCGGACGCCGCGACCTCGACGCCAAAATCATCCGCACCATCGGCGATCCCGCACAGCGCTTCGCCGAAGACAAACTCCGCATGCTCCGCGCCGTCCGCTTCGCCGCCCGATTTAACTACGCCATCGAGCCTGAAACCCTCAGCGCCATCCAGCAACTCGCGCCACAAATCCATCAAGTGTCGCGCGAGCGAGTCCGCGACGAACTCACCAAAATGCTGACCGAAGGCCATGCGCGACCAGCCTTTCTGTTACTGGCCCAAAGCGGTTTGCTAAAAGAAGTCCTGCCCGAAATCGAAAAAATGAAAGGCGTCGAGCAGCCTCCGCAGTTTCATCCCGAAGGCGACGTCTTCATTCACACTCTGCTGCTGCTTGAAAAACTTCCCCATCCCTGTCCGCCCACTCTCGCTTGGGGAGCACTGCTGCATGACGTCGGCAAGCCGCCGACCTTCCGCGTTGCGCCCGACCGCATCCGCTTCGACGGACACGTCGAGGTCGGAGTCAAAATGGCCGAAGAAATCTGCCGCCGCCTGCGCTTTTCGAACGACGACACCGAACAGATCCTCGCACTCGTCAACAATCACATGCGCTTCGCCAGCGTCCAGCAGATGAAAGACTCCACCTTCAAAAAGTTCGTGCGCATGCCGAGGTTTGACGAGCACCTCGCATTGCACCGCATCGATTGCCTCTCCAGCCACGGCGACCTCACACTCTATGATTTCACCCGTGAAAAAATCGCCGCCATGCCGCCCGACTCCGTCCGCCCCGCGCCACTCCTCACCGGTGCCGACCTAATCGCCGCCGGCTACACTCCCGGCCCGCGCTTCAAAGAGATCCTCACCGCCGTGGAAGACGCGCAACTCGAAAACCGCCTCCACACTTCGCAAGAAGCAATGGATTTTGTACGAACGAATTTTTTGATGCAATGAACGAGGAATTTCGTTCCGCTTCGTCGTTCTGAATGCGGATGACTGCTTGCGCCGCTGATATATTCAGTACATATATCAAAACGAAATGTTTTTCAGCGCGCCGTGCAAAACAGCAACAGAATTGAATCGTCCACGCCCGCTCTCCGTTTCGCTGTCGCCGCTGATGTGATGGCCATTGCCTCACTGCATGCCGATAGCTGGAGGCATCACTACCGCGGCGCCTATCCGGACTCATTTCTTGATGGCAATGTCCTCGAGAACCGTAAGGCGGTCTGGACCGAAAGGTTTGCTCAGCCCCTGCCTGATCGCTTTACCATCGTCGCCGAAATAAATCACGCGGTCATCGGTTTCGTCCACGTCGTTCTCGATGAAGACCCCGAATGGGGAGCGCTTTTGGACAATCTGCATGTCAGCTTTCCGCTCAAACGCCGCGGCATCGGGACCTTGCTTCTGACTGAGGCTGCGCGGGCATTGATCGAGCGCCGCCCTGCCGATCGCAAGTTGTACCTCTGGGTACTCGAGCAGAACCAGGCTGCGCAATCCTTCTACGCCGCGCATGGAGGCGCCTGCGTTGAAAAAACCACCCACGGTCCCGTTCCCGGCGGCGGCACCGTCATCGTGCAGCGGATTGCCTGGGCCGACGCCCAACGTCTAGCATCGGTAGCCGCAAGCTGATCCCCGGTTCGACGCTCCGCGCTCGATCATCACAGGAGACGCCTTCATCGCCGCGGCCACCCGCCCGGCCCCCGCTTCAAAGAAATCCTCACCGCCGTCGAAGACGCCCAACTCGAAGGCCGCCTGCAATCCTCGCAAGAAGCCATGCAGTTCGTGCGCCAGGAATTCCCTCTGTAATTTGCACAAAAGTTCTTTGGCGCCACACTTTATTCGTACGGGGCTGCCATCGCAATGCAGATTCGCGCAGTCAATGCGTCTTTGCTGACTCAGATGGACTCTTTGGCGCTTCTAAAATCGAGTCCCTAAAGCCAGCGTAAACTAGGTCGCCTGAATACGAACTGTCCTTCGGTGGCTTGTAGCGAAGCATGGCAGGAAGTCCCTGAACATGGAAGCATGGGGTGAAATGGTCGCGTCCGACCCAAAGGGTGTCGGAAAAGCCTGCGGGGAAACCGGTGGCCTTGAAGATCCCCACTTGCCCGTTCACGTCCAAAGTTATTGCGAAGGCCGACCCGTTACAGGCCACGGCTTTTACAGTTCCCTCGGCGACCTGCGATTGATCTGGGGCCGGAGGCCGGGGCGGGATATCTGCATGACGATCCTCGGCAGGAATCCGATTCCACAACTCCATCGCCTCATCGCGGTCAGAGCCTCCCCAACGTTGCGCTACGTAGGCGGCCTCAGTCGCGGCGTCAGACGGGTGGTGCATCAAAAGCATGATCTCGCCGCATAGAACGTGATATCCCGACCGGAAAGGTTCGAGTTGCTCGGCGCGCCGGCATACAGCGAGCGCCGTGCTAAGTTGTCCTGCGCGGACCTCCTGTTTGGAGAGTTCCACGTAGGCTGGGGCGAAGTCGGGCTTTAACTCCACAACTTGATTCAGTCCGTCGTAGGTTCGATGGTCGTTCTCGGAAACATTCGATTGGGCCGCGGCCGAAATCATTGTTTTCGCGAACAATGCGATGTAGTTCTTGCTGTCCAACTGCGCGGCCGTGGTGAATTCTTTGAGAGCGTCTTCGTCGTGGCCTTCATTGAAAAGTAAAAATCCGTTATCCTCATGGGCAAGAGACAAATTTGGGGAATCTTTCAGCGCGGCTGCTGTGAACTCGCGCATCTTGTCCCATTGATGAAACTCAATGTACCAGGCGGCGAGTTCAGCTTCGGTTTCTCCTAGGCTCATCTCGCGCACCTGAAAACTTTTGGGGTCCAATTGCTGTGGGACGGGAAATCCCATGGCCGGGAACCGTGCTTGATGAATATATTTGGAATAGCTTTTTTCAATGTCTGCGAAACTTCCGATTGTCTCCTCGAACGCTTTCTTGGAGTTTGTTCCATTTTGCAGAGCCTGCAAAAGGCGGGCCAGTTTTTGACCCGACTCCATTCCGTCCCCGAACCACAGGTAATGGGTAAGTGCCCAGGCCTGGGTGTAGGCCAGTTGCGAGAGTTCTGGATTGCTGGTCATCACCGGCGACGTGACGAATGTATCGAGCGGGATTGGTTGTTCGGTGACAAGAAAGCGTGCCATACCCATATTGGGGGGCGAGCCTATATACATTTTGTCTTTTCGAAAATCTGTGTAGCCGTAAAACTCGGCAAGGCCCTCGTCAAGCCACGGCGGGAGCCAATGGAAATTGATGTGCAGCAGACTGTGCACGTATTCGTGATAGATGCTGTGGTAGGTTTCCGGGTCGCGGGCAACAACATCAAGCCGCACCAGCGCATGCTCGCGCTCCCAACCGTGGTGATACAACCCCCCTAGATTCGGCCCGGGGTGGGGCCAGAACTGTGGAAGCAACTCTCGCGTAGTGGACTCATCTTTGGTGGCGAGGATCAGCAATGGCGCAGGGGAATCCAGCTTGAATTGCGGGAACGTACTCTGAAAGGCGGACCGCATGAGTTCAAAATGCTGGAGGACGAGCCGCGACTGGTCAACATCCCCGTTTGTAATCAGACGAAAGTGGGGGCTTTGGATTTCTGTCCACGGACGATTTTTGGCCAAGAGCAACGGGCCGGCAAACAGCAAGCATGCAAACAACCCAAATCCGCATACGATTCGCATGCGGAGCATATTGCTTCAAGTTTGCGCGGTCGTCAATTCAGGTATTTACCTTAGTTGTCGAAAGTTGCAGGCATCTTACAGGAAAATTCTTTCACCGGGTTAACTCTGCCTTTGGATTTGGTGACCAGGGCAGCCAAAAACTTGACGGCATTTTGCGTCTGGTGCAGAGTTGTGGGCGCACGCTCATTGGAAGCAGCCCGCATAAGGGAGTGAGCAGACAAAGTGATCATGAAAATTGCTCAAATCGTGTTTTTTTCGCTCGTGATTTTAATGAGCGGCCTTGCTGGCTCGCAAGAAGCGTCACCTTCAGAGCCGCCGCAGGCCGTGAACGGGGCGTCACCAGAAGCTCAAATTCCTGCCTCGTCGCAAGATGTGGCGCTTGGCGAACCTTTGGAGTGGGGCCCTACCAAAATACCCCAAGCAGGCCCGTAAGCTTAATTTACAAGGAGACGTGTCGCTGATTCTTCATGTCAATGAGGAGGGCAAAGTGAGTGAGAGTTTCGTTTTAGGCGGCCCTGCCGAATTGATCAGAACGGTAACGGATGAGGTCAAAAAATGGTCTTATGTTCCCTACGAAGTGGATGGCCATCCGGTTCCCGTCACGACGAAGATCCTGGTGCGATTCAGCCTTCCGGAAAATAGGTCAGCTCAAGTTGCGGTTGCTTTTGAGGTTCCGAAGGATCCATTGCTTGGGCCTATTTATAAAGTTGGCCTAGGAGTAACACCTCCCAAGCCACGCCAGACGCCGGATCCCGAATATTCCAAGCAGGCGAGGAAGGACAAATTTCAAGGGCAGTGCGTGTTGGGGGTTATCATCGGGCCAGATGGCAGAACTTACAATATAAAAGTGACGCGTCCACTTGGTGAAGGACTGGACGAGAAGGCGATTGAAGCCGTACAGAAGTGGCGGTTTGAACCGGCACGGAAGGACGGCAAGCCCGTTGCCGTTGCGATAACCATTCAAGTCGAATTTCATCTGCAGTAAACAGAAAACCTGACAATCGTTTTCGTCGCCAAATGCGGGATAAGCAAATCCAGATCGCAAGTGTCGGGGAACCCGCGTTTGTCAATTAGTAATGAAAGGGTAAATAAGCTTGCAAATCTTGAACCTAGATATGGTCCTAGACTTCAAGTAGATCAATCCGCATTAGATGCAGCGTGCAATAAACTATTCTGAGAGAAGTTTATTTATGTTTGCCTCGGCATTCTCCTTGCTGATGATCCCTGTATAGACAGCTGCGATGTTTCCTCGTTTGTCCAGCAAAAGCGTGGCTGGCAATGCGTTTAAGCCGAACGTCTTAAATGTAGATTCATTACCCATAAGAACCGGATAATTAATCTTGCTCTTGGCCATGAATGGCTTTACTTTGTCCCATGCTTGCTGCTCACTTTTCAGTTCCTCGTACGGTATGTCCATCGAGAGACCCACGACGGTGAAGGATTTGTTCTTATTGGCTGCCTGTAAATCAATGATTGAGGGAAGTTCAATGATGCAGCCTCCGCAATCGCTGGCCCAAAAATTGAGAAGAACGACTTTTCCACGATAATCAGAAAGTCGCATGGTCCGTCCGGCGTCCGAAGTCATCTGAATTGCTGGTGCGGGTTTGCGATCCGCTCGAGCCATGAGTGAAGCATGAACATCGGTCTGCGCGAAGAGCGCAGGCGTGATGGATAAGAAGAGCGCAACGACGATGAAAGCGGAGAAGTAATTCGCCAAGTTTGGAATATTGAGGGTATTTACGAAATTCGGTTTGTCTTTTTCCATGATTTCCTCTGTGTACTTATTGCGATGTTTCACAGGCGTCAAAGATTTGGCCCCGATACATTCTTAAACGGCTTGGTCGTTATCGCCCATGCAACGGATATGTACAGCCCTATAGGATTCGTGCATAAACATTAAGTTGCATACCGACCGGTCGGTCGGCATGCTAATATACTTGGCATGAGCTCTGAACCGAACGTCAATCTCTGGAGTTCTCCTCAACACGCCTTGGAGTATTTGAGCCGTGCGGATTCCATTCCGCACAGAACCGAAGGCGAGGCCACGCTTCTTGAATGCTTGCCGGAGCGCATGAATCGCGTGCTTGATTTGGGCAGCGGGGACGGGCGATTGCTTGGACTTGTTCTGCTGGCCTGGCCACGGATTTCTGCCATCGCGCTGGATTTTTCGACTGCGATGCTGGTCCGCTTGCGGGGAAAATTTTCAAGCACGGGAAATGTTCAGGTGATTGACCATGACCTGCAAAACCGCTTGCCGCAATTTGGGAAGTTCGATGCGGTGCTTTCAAGTTTTGCCATTCATCACTTGACGCACGAACGCAAGCGCGCGTTGTATGCGGAAATTTTCGCGGCGCTCAATCCGGGCGGCGTGTTTTGCAACCTGGAGCATGTGGCTTCTTCCACGGATATTCTGCATACGAAATTTTTGGAGAGCATCCACTGGCCGAATGAGGATCCTTCGAACAAGTTGCTTGATCTGCATCAGCAGCTGGTCTGGCTGCGGGAGATTGGCTTTCAGGACGTGGATTGTTTGTGGAAGTGGCGGGAACTGGCGCTGATGGTGGGAATGAAGCCGCAGTAGGATCAAAACCTTTAACCACAGAGGACACAGGGGGTACTGAGGAACTTATCGAGTGCGGTTGGTCTTTTCAAGATTGATTTCGGCGGTGCTCTGTTTTTGGAATCCTGCGAAAGCCGCGCCCAGTGAGGTTTTCCCCGAATTATTCACAAAAAAATTTGGTATCCGGAAAAGGCGGATGGAATAAATATTCAAAAAAATTCGCCAACTTATTATAGTTCTTAACCACCGCTATGCGGTGCTGCACCAAATTCTGGCACAGGCCTGTGAACGAGCTGCACTCGGCTGAAAACAAAGCGTTTAAAATTGCATATTTTTAATTGACTGAAAAATTAAAAAGCGTACAACAAACTCGTTCTTTGACAGCTTCTGAAGTTTTTCCGGTTGGTGCGGCGTCCGGGGCTCGAGCAAAGTCACACCCAAGTTGAACGGTGCAAACTGATCAACCCAGGGCGAGGGCGAGTAAGGGTCTATAGCAAAGCGCTGGTCGAGGAGAACAGGGAGAAAAGTCGAAGGCAGGATAGAGTCCCGAGGCGTTAGGTTAATTTTTCCAGTTGGCGGCTAGCCCGGAGCCCGAGTACTGATCGCGCATACGCAACCGCAAGGTGGCGAAGGCAGCAGGTCGGCGAGGGTCTAAAGCGAACTACTGGCTGAGACGAACGAATCTAACATCACCTCGGGACTCTTATTTTTGGTTGTTCTACTCCTTCCGCATCTTCCACCTTTTGCACGATTCATTGGGCAAATAATCTTCTAATTTTGGGATGCAATAACCTTTACGGCCCTTGCTGCAGCACTAATCTTGCTTTTGTATCCAGCCGCGCGCGGTGAATGGAATGGATTGCCACCACTTCACCGACCACGTCCGCATGGACCCAATAGGAACCCGTAGGAACGTTCTCGCCAAAGGGAAGCACGAAGTCCGTGGTGTTCTTTCGCAGGGTGAAGTGCTGGTAGCCGATTGCTTCAGCGCGGCCGATTTCATTAATGGCGAGCACTATGAATGTGAGATCGAAATCGTGCTCGGTATCGTTCGAGACTTTTACGGTTCCTTCAATCCGCTGTCCGTTGATTGTCGGATAGCGGTCCCAGCGCGCGATCAGAGGCGAGGTCACTTTCATGGTAAGCGGCTGACTAACCTCGGCCGCGGGATGCGCATTGTCGGTCACCGTGACTACGAAGTGAAATTCCCCCGTAGCCGTAGGTGTTCCCTGCAATGACCCGGAGCGAGAGAGCTTGATTCCCGCCGGGAGATCGCCGCTGGCCACCGTCCATTGGTAGGGTTGCGAGCCGCCTTGCGCGTGCAGCTGAAACTGGAAGCGTGTGTTCACAAATACTTTGGGCAGCGTGACCGGAGCAAAGGTGAGCGGGTTCGCCGAGGTCTGCTGTGCGAGAGACAAATCGGACAAGCACAGGCAGCAACAGAAAAACAGAAGGCCTGCGGATAGAGGTTTACTGTTGGAACGCATCATGACAATTGTAGAACGTGGTCCCAGGGAATTCTTGTAAGGCAGTATTTATTGGGGGATATGATAAGTGGGTGGCGGATATAGGAGGCGAGTCTCGACTGGAAGACTACGGTCTGAAGGCTGCCCCTCCACGGATTGTTGTTGGTTTGGGAGAAGTTCTGTGGGATTTTCTCCCCGCGGGCCGGCAACTAGGTGGTGCGCCCGCGAATTTCGCTTATATCTCAACTTTGCTTGGAAATCGGGGCGTGGTTGCCAGCAGGATAGGTAACGACGCTTTAGGCAAAGAAGCGATCGCGCAGCTCCGCGAGCGAAATTTGCAATGCGACTATATGCAGCATGATCCGAAACATCCAACAGGAACCGTGAAAGTGAGTCTCGACTCTCAGGGGCAGCCTGGTTTCGTGATTTCCGAAGCTGCGGCCTGGGACTCGCTTGAGTGGACGCCGGAGTGGAAGGCCTTGGCGCGAGAGTGGATGCAGTCTGTTTCGGATCCCTGGCGCAGAGGTCCGCGGAGTCGCGGGACACGATACACAACTTTCTAAAACATACGGCTCCGGACACGCTCCGCATTTTTGATGTAAACCTTCGGCAGAACTACTATTCCGCGGAAATTCTAGCCGCTTCCTGCAAGCTCGCGGACATGGTCAAGATGAATAAAGATGAATTCCCCACGGTGTTGGAATCGTTGCGTTTGTCGCAAGAGGGTGTAGAGATTTCCGCGCGGCGAATGATTGAGACGTTCGATCTAAAGCTGGTTTGCATTACGCGCGGAGCGGGCGGGAGTTTGCTAGTGGCTAACAATTTCAGCCATTCCCATCCGGGGATGGCATGTAAAGTGGTGGACAGCGTGGGCGCTGGAGACGCATTCACCGCCGGGCTGGTCCACGAATATCTCCGGCGAAAACCGCGTGAAGCAGAATTGGATGAACAGTTTTTGGCGCGAATGAATGAGAGAGGGAACAAAATGGGGGCCTGGGTGGTAAGCCAGGCGGGGGCCATGCCGAGTGAGGCCGGTCAATTTTGAAGTTCCAGGGCGACGCATCGTCCCGGAAACCATCGGCCTGAAATCCGTCCGCCCTGAAAATGAGATTTTGAGCGTTGACAGTGCCCTTCATATTCCAATACCCTGCATCTAAGTTTTAGTACTGGTAGTTTGGTACCCATATGTCGCGCTGGAAGTGGACACTCCTCATTTTCGAGTTAGCATTGCTCCTGGCGATTCTTGTCCTTCCCCAGGTCGAACTTCCAGATTTCACATTTCACGGAGGTACGGCGCCGGTTGTTGCGAAGGCGCGGCTATCCAGTCCTCCGGTTCATCCTGTTGTGAACTCGCCAGTGAAAAAGGCTTTACCTGATGTTACCGAGACTTCTCTTGATCAAATTGTTATGGTTCCCGTAGTCCACGCGGAATCCCCGCTTTTGTTGAGTTGCGCGCTCCTCTGTTAGCGCGGTTTTTCCCTACATTTACTCACCCTGTTCAATTGAAAAATTAGGTTTGCTCCGCGCCTTGGCGTGCTTGATTACGAGGGGGTGCGCGGAGCACTCGGGGCAGCCTGCTCCCGTCGCTGAGCGAGTTCATGCGAGGACTGCGCTGGCCGATAGTTGAGCGGCTGCCCCGATCACTTTACTTCACGAATTTTTAGCGTGCGCGGGCGAGGACGAGAGTCACGTCGTCGGGTTGCTCGCGGGCGCCGATCCAGTCATCCAGCGCCAAGGTCACGGTCTCGCTGATCGTGCAGAGCGGCTGATGCCGGTTTTCGTACACCAAGTCCAAAAGGCGTTCCTCACCGAATTCGCCGTAGTCATTTTCTGGCTCCGTTACGCCGTCGCTGTAAGCCAGAAAAATCTCTCCCGGACGCAGGAAGATGGAAGCCTCCTCGTAACTGACATCGTCAAATAATCCCACCACGGTGCCACCACAATCCAAGCGACGAGTAGTGCCATCCTCAGAGATCACCATGGGAGGCAAATGGCCGGCGTTGGAATAGGTAAGTTTGCGCCTACGGCCGTCGTAGAACGCCAGGAAGAGCGTCGCATATTTTTCCGGAGGCGTGCTGGAATATAGCTGATGGTTCAGCAGGGAAAGCAGGTAGGAGGGGGAAACTTCCGCGCCGTGCAGGACGGCGGATGCGACCGTGGAGGGCTCTCCCGCGCCGGCAGTCATCATCTGGCGCACCAGTGGGATGCCTTCAATGCTGTAAGCACGCACCGCCGAGTGGATAGTGGCCATTAACAGCGCGGCGGAAATTCCTTTGCCGCTCACGTCGCCCACCGCGAAGATCAGCGTTTCCGGATCAACGGTGAGGAAGTCGTAGTAATCGCCGCTCACCGTCCTGGCGGGGCGGCAAAATCCATGGAGATCGAGCGAGGAGACTTGTGAAATCACGCGAGGGAACAATTGCGACTGTACTTCCTGCGCGATGATGAGTTCATTCTCCAGCTTTTGCTTGTCGCGCTGCTCTTCCAGCAGGTTCTCGAGCGAGGCCGTCATGGCATTGAAAGAGGTGGCGAGAGAGGCCAACTGATCGGAAGATTGAACAGGAATGCGATGGCTCAAGTCGCCTTGATTGACGAAAGTGGTGGCCGAATAAAGCTGGGCCACGGCGCCGGTGACGGAGCGGGTCAAGCGGGTGCCGATATAAAGCGCAACAAGCTCGATGATCGCGAGGATCACGGCGATGACCACCAGGAAATATTCGACCATTTGCGAGAACTCTCCCAGTGCGGCGAAGAGCCGGTCATAAAGCAGGGACGGCCGCGTGTGGATGCCGAGCGCGTTGATGCCTTGAGCATCGGGCAAAGTTCCAGCCTTCGTCCAAATAGAAATGCGGACAGGGGTGAAGAATGTAATCTCTCGATCCAAAATGTTGGTCTCGGGGGGAAGGATGCCGGCAGAGGTAGTCTTTACGTTCGCATCATTTCCGTTGAGTTCGACGGTAACGTGATTTCCGGAATCTGGATTTTGTACGGAGTGGTAAAAATAAACCACGCCCAACTTTTTTGACATGTCGCCGAGAAGTTCTTCGTCCAGCGGCTCGCTGGAAACCACGGTAAGGTCCCCCGCTTTCACTGCGAGAGTTGTGGCGGACCGCAATTCCAATCGGTCATGATCATTCACGATTCCGCCGGGAGTTCTGTACGCCAGGGCGACTGCCGCTAGTTGAAATTGCCCAATGCTTTGGTCGCAAATCAGCATTTTTTCATTTTCAAATGCGCAGACATTTCGCTTTTTCCATTCTGGATCGCGGACCTTAAGCTCTTTTACGAAATTGCTGATCGTCTGGTTGGCATCCAGTTCCCGCGCCATTTCCGAAGCTACAGCGGTATTCGACGCGGATATCCCTCGCAGCCGCGCGTTCAATTCAGCCAGCACCACGAAATTCGCGAATTGCCCGGCGAACAGGTAAAGCGTGACGAAGGCCATGGTTATGAGAAGAATTGCGGGGATGACGCCGATGAACATGTAAGTGACAATGAGGCGATTGCGCAGACGCCACATCAACTTTTGGCGGACCCAGCGAATGCCCACCAGCACGAATAAAATGATGACCGCGAAGCTGAGCAACAAGACCCAGCCGCGAAGGCCGCCGCCGTTCGCCAGGCCGGACCAGCGAAAGACGATTTCCAGCAGGAACAGCGCAAGGTCCAGCCCCAGTAAATACCATGCAGCCCGTGAAAGGCGGCTGTTGGGGAACAATCCTTCGTGTTCCAGGCGAAAGTGCAAGTTTTGGAAGAAAGCTTTCATGCCATCCAGCGGAAGTTTCGCAGCCGCGCGTAAGACACTCGATGATAGCGGCTTTCCTTGTGAAGGGTTGGACGATTCACGTTAGAAATCGCTTCGACGGAACAGCCCACGCCGACCGTCAATTTTAACCTTTCACCATTGCCCCGTCCTGTGCGAAAAGAATGGAAAGCGAGGGTAACCTTCTTAAAAGGGCGCGGGCGTTCCTGTTACAATGCCGCCGTGATTCCTAAATTTGTTACGGCACTTCTGCTAATTGGATTGAGTATTTCGGCCCTGGCGCAACAATCCGCGCAACCCAAGGTAAAAGTCAACATGATTAACGCCTGCACGCCTTCCGCCGAAGAGCAAAAAGAAATTGCGGCGGCGCTGGCAAGGGTCCCAAAACAACCAGATTTTGCCGTGGATTTCGAAGTGGACCGGGGACGCTCCACCCTGGAAGACAACTCCAATCTTCTTAATCCAGCGCAGAACATGCGGATCTCTCCAACTTCTGACGTTTCAAGCTGGGTGCGAATCCGGCGGGAAATCGCGGGACAGGCATTTTTTTCCACGGTGCAGTATTCCTTCAGCACCGATCCGCAGAACATGATTGAAACGCTGGTATTGCGGGTGCGAGACCCTAAGGACTTAATGCAGCTTTCCGTCGAAGATGATGCTTCTGCGGTCACCTCCCCAGCCAGCATGCTGGCAACGAATACTCCCGTGACCCACATCCGGCTGGAGCGCTTCGGCAAGTCCTCCATTGCGTTGGCCCGCTGCATGGCTACCGAAGCCGGCCCTGCGCCTGACCAAAGCGCCTACGAGCCATTGTTTGCGAGTGCGTCCGCGGTGGTTTCCGATTACCGGAGAATCCTGCAAACGCGAACCATTGTTCCCGAGGAGTTAGAGCGAGTTGGGTCCGCTTCCCATCGCGGCAAAGTGCCCGTGAAGGGAACGCCGAAGCGGCCCGTAAAGACACAAAATTAAAACAGCGAGGGTCCGTTTCGAGCACGGCGCTTTTGCTGGGAGCCGGTTTCGATTACTCTGATATTTCACCTTTGCAACTAAACTTCAAAAGCACAATCTAATCTGAGTTCTATGGAAAACTTTCGCGATGTGGTTGTAATGGGTTCCGGCTGCTCCGGTCACACGGCGGCGCTTTATACAGCGCGCGCCAATTTAAAGCCGCTGGTAATTGAAGGCCACGAGCCCGGAGGTCAACTTTCCATGACTACGCTCGTGGAAAATTTCCCCGGCTTTCCTGAAGGAATTCAGGGACCGGAGTTGATCGAAAACATGCGCAAGCAGGCCACACGCTTTGGCGCGGAATACATGCTGGGCCATGTGACCAGCGTGGACCTGACCAAGCGTCCTTTTATGGTGCATGTGAGCAAGCACGTCATCCATACCCAAACGCTGATTATTGCCAGCGGAGCATCGGCGCGGTGGCTGGGATTGCCGAGCGAGCAGGCGCTGATTGGTCACGGAGTTTCGTCCTGCGCCACCTGCGACGGATTTTTCTTCTCCGGCAAGGAAATCGTGGTGATTGGCGGCGGCGACTCCGCCATGGAAGAGGCGCTGTTCCTTACCCGCTTTGCCACCAAGGTCACCTTGATTCATCGTCGCGACCATTTTCGCGCCTCGAAAATCATGCTGGACCGCGCACACGAGCACAAGCAGATTGAATTTCTCACCGATACCGTTGTAGAAGAAGTCCACGACGTAAAAAAGAAGGAAGTCACCGGCCTCAAGCTCAGGAATTTGAAAACCAACAAAGTTTGGGACCTGCCGACCAGCGCCATGTTCCTGGGCATCGGCCATATTCCGAATGCGAAAATGTTTGAAGGCCATCTGGATATGGACCAGGACGGGTATCTGAAAACGCACGATTATGTTTTTACTAAAGTGCCCGGCGTCTACGCCTGCGGCGATGTGCAGGACCGCCGCTACCGGCAGGCGATTACGGCCTCAGGCAGTGGCTGCATGGCTGCGCTTGAGGTAGAGAGGTTTTTGGAACAAAAAGGCCTGTAAGAAATGCTGTGAAGGTTCGCATGTTCGCTTCGCGCGCCCCATTTGCGTTTCGGGTTTTTGTTGAGGGGCACTCGTGCTGAGGGCGTTCTTCATCTCGCTTTCCTCCAGCAGGGCCATGCGCGCTCTCGCTGAAAAATCAGCCGCTGGCCGCAAACTTTCCCGCCGCTTTGTCGCTGGCACACAGCCCGAGGACGCGCTGCGCATCGCGCAGTCGCTTAATGATCGGCACCTGGCTGTTTCCATTGACAACCTGGGAGAGAACGTCACAACTGCCGACGAAGCCCGAGCCAGCGCTCGCCTCTACCAGCAACTCCTCGATGAGATTACGGCGCGTCACCTCAATGCGAACGTCAGCCTAAAGCTCACGCACATGGGTTTGGATTTCGACGCCGGACTTGCCCACAAACTGGTTTCGGAATTGGTGGCCAAAGCCAAGAGTGTTTCGCCGCCGAATTTTGTGCGGGTGGATATGGAAGGCTCCGCATATACCGGACGCACGCTCGAGTTTGTTCGCGAACTCAACAAGGTTAATCCGGGCTGCGTGGGAGCCGTGATCCAGAGTTACATGCGGCGCTCTGAGGCGGATGTGGAATCGCTACTCAGCGCGGGGATTCGCATTCGCTTATGCAAAGGAGCCTACAAAGAGCCGGTAGAAGTTGCATTCCAGAAAAAATCCGAGGTTGACGCCAACTACGTGAAGCTCATGAAAGTCCTGTTGAAGAGTGGCATATATCACGGCTTGGCAACGCATGATGCGCGCATGATTGGCGAAGCAAAAGCTTTTGCCACCAGCAAAGGCATCACGCGGGACGCCTTTGAATTTCAAATGCTTCACGGCATTCGCCGCGACCTGCAACGAAAGCTGGTGCGCGAAGGATGGCGCATGCGCGTGTACGTCCCGTTTGGGACCGAGTGGTATCCGTATCTGATGCGGCGATTGGCGGAGCGGCCGGCGAATGTGTTCTTCCTGATGCGAAACCTGCTACGAAAATAAATCGCCGCGTACGCACCCTGCGTACTCAGTCTTCGTTCATTTCCACCTGGTGCGGCGGCAACACTTCTAAATTTGGATGGTCTTTGTCCCGCCAGTACATTTGAAAACATTCGCCTTCGTGCGCCGAGTTCCAGACCGACCCATCGGCATAAGTAATTTGCTGCGGATAAAGGGCCCAGCCGAGGATTGAGTCTCCACCCTTTAAGTAGGAGTCTTTTTCAAGCCTCACGGAACCACCCGGCGGTACAGCGGTGGAACTTGTCCAGCGCGGATCAAAGGGGCGATGCAGATATTGCGGCGCAATGAAATGCTCGAACTCCAGAGTGAGCTGTTTGATGGGTTTGTCGCTTAAGTTTTTAACCGTGACGGAATATTTTTTCGAAGCCCCGTAGAAATCACCCGCCGTGAACTGCAAAGGGCAAGGACGCGCTTGCGGTTCGTAGATCGTATAAACCACCATCATGCCGGACTCCATATGTTCCAGCACGTGGCAGTGAAACATCCAAGTCCCAGGATTGTAGGCGACCATGTCCACGGTCTTCATGCTGCCGGGAAGAAGCTCCACCAAGTCCACATTCTGATGATCGTAGGTCACGGTTTCCCCATGCCAGTGGGGAGTGTGCATGTCAATTTCATTTCCCATGCCCAGCAGATACCAGCGAACGTGGTCGCCCTTTTTCATGACCAGGCCGGGAAGGTTTCCAAAAATGTAGCCATTGATGGAATAGAACAAGCCTTCCGGCTTGGTATTCAGTTGATCGAAGATCATGAAGGAAGCGACAAACTCGCGGTCCACGTCTTTAGGGCTGCCATCGGGCTTGGCTTTGCCTTTGGCGGTAATAATGATAGGTCCCATCAGCCCGGAATTAATGTCATTCGCATTGCCCGCGTGAGTGTGGTACCACCAGACCACCGAACTTGGCTGGCCGGGAGCGGGGCCGCTGTGTTCATCGGCGAACCAATGGTAGGTGAAGCGGCTGTTGGTGGGCACCAGAGAACCGCGCCCGGCGGGAACGTAATATGCTCCCTCGTTTTCTTTGTCGTAAAGCACGCCGTGGGGATGAATGCTGTGCGGATAAACGCTGCGATTCAGGAAGTCCACGATAATTTCATCGCCTACCTCGGCGCGAATAATCGGGCCGAGGATTCCCAGCCATTCCGGCTGCGGCGTGCGTACTGTGAAAGTCGCGTCGGTGTAGCCAATGTAGCGGGTCTTCGGCCATTTGGTATGCCCTCCCCAGGGGCGAGGCAGTGGACCACCTTCAATCAGGTTCCAGTCGCTGGGCGCGAAGTCCCAGGGAACGTCTTCGGCGGCGATGTAGTAATGGCGAACTTTTGCGAACGACGGCTGCAGCAAAACGAACAGCAGACCGAATAGAAAGGCGGCTTTAAGACGCATTTGTTTATTATGGCTGCCATTTCGCAGTTCGCAACCATGAACAATGGTGAAATCCAAAAAAAATGCTGCCAGAGAGGTCTCTGGCAGCTTGTTGGCAGCGGCTAATTCTACTGCAATTGCGTGTACTCACAGGGCAGGCTGGTGGGCTGCGCTGGAGGTGTTGGCGGCGTCATCCAGGGCATGTTGACGAAGTCAAAGAACTCCGTCATATCCATTTGCGCCGCGTCGCGGTTAGTGAGATTGGGCAGCCCGAAGCGGGTCTCGATCAATTTTGAAATCGCGGTGTAGTCCGCGACTGTGTGCGAGACGTAGTTTTTCTTTGTGAAGGGAGAGATGACAATAAGAGGCACGCGGAATCCCGTATAAGCGAAATCGCAATTCGGCCCTGTGGTCATGGTGCAAATGTCGCCCGCTGGCAAGTCCTGGGGAAGAATTCCGTCGGGACTGGGCATGGGCTGGGGAGGAACATGGTCGTAGAACCCTCCCATTTCATCCCAAGAGAGGATGAACACGGAATCTTTCCAATAGGGGCTTTGCATGAATGCATTGATAAGTGTGGAAACGTAAGCCGCGCCGGACTGTATTTTTCCGGAAGGCGCAGTCGGATTCTCCCCCGAGTGTTCATCCAGACCACGGGCAAAGCCGGGATCAATTTCAGAGACCGCCGGTAAATTGTTGGTCTGCAAATCCGTGAGGAATTGGCTAGCCGGCACGAAGTTAGCAGTATGGCTATTTGAGAACGTGAACATGCTTTCCTCGCTGCCGTCCTTCAAAGGCGAGTCCTGATTGTCACTCACGTAAATTCGCCATGAAATCCCCGCATTCTGCAGCAACTCAAAAATAGTTTTGTTGGTCAACTGACCGGCCGTTGGGGACAGGGGATAAGCGTGGCCGGCGGAAGTTGCGGCGACCAGATACATGCGATTGAGCTGGGTGCGGGACATGACCGGCGAAAACCACCGGTCCGATGTGGCGAAATTTGACGCCATGAAGTAATAGTAGGGCAGATCGTCGCCGGTGAAATAACCCATTGCGCGTTCGCCGTTAACATCATTCAATGGCGGAGAATCGCGGCGGCCGTCGTTGGCCGCAGTGCGAACAAAGCCATCCATGGTCGGAACCGGGTTGACCGGATCGTTGATGTTCCAATCCACGTGCGACTCATTCCACGATGGGCTGGGATTTTCGGT
>JANWKU010000123.1 GCA_025451215.1 Terriglobales bacterium | reverse complement strand
GAGGAGCAAGGCGGGAAATATATTCGTAGTAGCGCGGAGACTGGATCATCTCGCCGACCGCTACTGTAAACAAAGTGGCCACTGCCATGGGCACTGAAGGGTGCAATACCAGAAGGAGCCACGCCAGGCCGGATATCAGCGTACCAATGGTAATCGCGCGAAAGGCAGGTAATTTTTGGGTCAGGAAGCTAACAAGGATTTGCAATGCGATTACCGCCAGCGAATCGGTGATTAGCATCAGTTCGGTATTTGCTGTTGAGCTGATGTAGTTGTGAATGTAAATGGGCAGGCTGATGAATTCCTGCCAGAAGACAATCCAGTAGCCGGAAAAGATCAGCAGAAAAAGCATGAAGCGGAAGTTGGATATGACGACCAGGAAGTTTTTGGCCGCCTGGCCAAGACTGGCAGTCGTGACTTCGCCGGAGCGGCGAGGCTCCTTGAAAAAGATGAGCACCGCAAAGAACATGGCAAACACGCTCAGCGCTGCTACGCGAAAAACATTTTCCACGCGCATGCGCTGGTGGATCCACGAGGCAATAAATGGCCCGGCGGTGCCGCCGATGTTTACTAATGTGTAGTAAATGGAATATCCAATGGAGCGGACATTTTCTTTTGACGCCCGCGCCGTTGTTCCTACAACACACGGTTTTACTAGCGCAATGCCTAAGGCCGGCAACATTAAGATGACCGTCATCAGCGCGCCCAGCGGGAGAGCATTGCGCACCGGCGCAAGCCACGGCGCGCCAATGGAGCCGAGCAGGAAGTAGGAACAACTCAATATCAGGTAAGCAAGCGAAAGAGAGCGGCGAAAGCCAAGCCGGTCGGCAACTACTCCACCGAAAGCCGCCAGGAACCACACCAATCCGCCGAAAAGTCCCGTGAGGCTGGTCGCGCGTTCTACAGGAAAATGAAGTGATTCGTAGAGATAGCGGGCCAGCACCGCAAGAACAGCGTAGTAGGAAAGCCGCTCGAAGAGTTCACTAATGTTCGCTACCCAGAAGGGAAGCTCGAATCCGGTGCGGATTTCGTGCAGGCGTTGGGAGAAACTCAAGCCCGGCTCCTAGAGGATTTCCGTTTGTACATCTTCTTTGCGGAATATTTTTTGTCCATCCTCATCACCCTGTCATCCCGAGCGCGGAGTTGTCGTTCGCGCGCGAATGACAACCAAGTCGAGGGACCTTGTGTTTCTTCCACGTCAAACTAACTGCTAAACGTCTTGTCCATTCAGCAGCAGTAATTCCAGCTACCTGAATAACTTTATTCCTGCACTGGTCGCAGGCTATGGTAACGGAGGAACGTGGCACGTTCAAAAGATTTGCGAAGAATTCGATGGAGGCCTGTTGGCCTTGCCGTCAACCGGAGATGCGGTGAGGGATAACTTGAGGGTGTCTTCAAATTTGCCAAGGTAGCCTAGCGGCCTGCCCGCCACAAAATGGTCAACACGAGAGCAATAGCGATAGCGACGTAGATTAGCAAGTCACGCGTTCGAACCCCGAGAAAGTAAGAAGCATTTGGATCCACGCCAAAAGCCTGATTGACCATTACCAAAATGTAATGGTCTTCTTTTTGGAGTGCGTTCAAGGCGTCATTCCATTCTTGTCCCTGATTCGGATTGTTCTGTTCATCCTGCTCGCGAGCATTTTTTAGAAGCTGAGTGATTTTCGCCTCGTATTCGTCGCTGTCGTAGTTGCGTTCGAATTCGTCATTGACTTCGTATATGTCCGGAATTGTTGGATGTACCTCAGTAAATTGAAGCATCTTCTTTTCAACATCGGATAAGGGCACACCTTCGGAGGTAGCTTCCTCTATCACTCGAGAAATGAGGAATTGTTTCGCTGCAACTGGTTCCATTCTCCTACTCCTTCACATTGGAATTGGCAGTCTCCAGAAGTCGCGGCAATCTTGGTTTAGGCCGCCAGATGAAACCTCTCCTGCAGAACGCAAGCACTCACCAAAACCATAAGTACCGGATCATAGGCCACCCGCCCGTTTTCATCCATCGTAACGAGGCTGTCGAGCAGGGCCACGATTTTCTTCTGATTGAAGAATGGAATGGAAGCCATGACCGGGCCGCGCAGCGTGTCATTTACAAACGTGCTTAATTTTTCTTTGGGATTCAATGTGGCCGGAGGGCTTAGGAACGGATGCTTCTGTCTGCGATAAACTGTATCCGTAATCACGTCACGTACCGCCTCGCGGAGAACATACTTCTCGGTCATTCCGTGGATTTTCTGGCTCACGGGTTGAGAGCGGATTAATTCGACCAGATGATGGTCGAGGAAGGGCACACGTCCCTCGATAGAGTGGGCCATCTCCATGCGGTCGCCCAGTATTGTGAGGATGTAGCCCGGGAGCAGGGTTTTTGCCCACAGGTAGAGCGACTGATGCACGGGATCGCGTCCGGTGAGTTGTCCGCGAACGTCGAGGTCGCTGAGGAGGGCGTGATAGCCTTCGCGGTTCCCAAACCTCTCAAGGAAATTTCCCGCCAGTAATTCCTGCATCTTCGCCGAACGCGCCGAGAAAGTTTCGATCCAGGATGGAATGAAGCCAAGAATTCGCTTCAGGTTCTCAAGGGGCAAGGCTTCGCCGTGCGGCAACAGCAGGCCACGTGATACGGGATTCAGTTTTTCCAGATCTTGCAGGAGCGCCGCAACCACAGCGGGATCCTGGCCTTCTCTGTTGTAGAGCAGCATGTCGCGGCGAAAGTGCGCGTAACCACCCAGGATTTCATCCGATCCTTCGCCCGTAATCACGACCTTGTATCCGGCATCGCGCACAGCGCGGCTGAGAAGGTATTTAGCGACGCCGTGAGCATTGATGCAGAAGGCCTCAGACTGAAAAACAGCGTCGGCAAAATTGTCGGCGAGATCATCTTGCCGAATCGGAATCGGGAAAAATTCAGCGCCCACCATTGCCGCCATCTCCCGCGCTTCTTTTTCCTCGTCGTAATCCGCACGGTCGAAGGTCAGCGTGAAGGCTCGAATGGGATCGGGATGGTGGCGCGCCGCGAGTCCGATGACCGCGCAGGAATCGAGCCCTCCGCTGAGGTAGCAACCTACAGGAACATCCGCGCGGAGGCGGAGACGTACAGCTTCCTCCAGCGCATAGCGGAATTCCGCAGCGTAATCGGCATCGGAACGCTGCGGCGCATTGCCGCCGGCTTTCGGATAATTGAAGTCCCAATATTGATTTAGTTGGATGTGTCTGTCGGTGGCGAGCAGATAGTGGCCGGCAGGGACCTGGAAAACTCCGTCATAAATTGTGCGCAACTGATGTCCGCCGTATTCAACGGAATGGGAAACGGATTCAGCGTCCCACCGCGCCGGCACTCCGGCGGCGAACAACGCTTTTACTTCGGATGCGAGATAGAGTTTTTCGTCATGGAAGGCATAGAACAGCGGCTTAATGCCAAAGCGGTCACGGACAGCAATCATCGTGCGGTTTCTCGCATCCCAGAGCACGATGGCGAATTCACCGCGCAAACGGTGCAGGGATTGCATGCCGAAATCTTCATAAAGGTGGAGAGCAATTTCGCTGTCCGAGCGAGTGCGCAGGCGATGACCGGATTGTTCAAGTTCTTTCTGGATCGCTTCGTAGTCGTAGAATTCGCCGTTGACGATGATTCGTGTCTGTTCGTCCTCGCTCGCGATGGGTTGATCACCAGTCGTAAGGTCAATGATGCTGAGCCGCGCATGACCGAGCGCGACGCGGCCATCGGGCGAGATCCAGTGACGTTGTCCATCGGGGCCGCGATGATAGAGGCTTTGCGTGGCCTTCCGCATCACGTCGGCTGAAATCGGACCACGGCGCGAGAACATTGCGACAATTCCACACATGAGCTTTTCCCTTTTGTGGCCTAATTTGTATGGCTAAGATTTGAGGCTGTACGAAACCCTGTATTTTAGTCTTCCGACAGATAATTGCGCTTGCCAAAGATTGCCGTGCCCACGCGCACGCAAGTGGAACCCTCTTCAATAGCGACTTCGAAGTCGTGAGACATGCCCATGGAGAGTACATCCATGCTGATCTTAGGTAAATAACGCGCGGCAATTTGATCGCGCAAGCCTCGCAGCTTTCGAAAGAATGGCCTCGCGCCTTCCGGATCTTCCGTGAAAGGCGGCACCGTCATTAGACCTCGGATTTCGAGATGCGCGAGTATGGGCGCGGCTCGCAGTATGTTTTCTAGTTCTTGAGAATCAGGAGCGATTCCAGTTTTGGCGGATTCGCCGCCTACATTGATCTCGATTGATACCGGTAGCTTTTTACCCAACTCTTCGGCTGCGGAATTTAATTTTTCAGCCAGGCGCAGTGAGTCTAATGAATCCACGGCATGGAATAGCTCTGCGGCTTTTGCGGCTTTATTGGTTTGCAAATGGCCGATCATGTGCCATTCGGCGTTTGGCAAATCTTTCAAAGATTCAAGCTTGCTTATGAATTCCTGCACGCGACTTTCGCCGAAGATGCGTAACCCAGATGCGTAAGCTTCGCGGATGCTCTCTGCAGGAAAGGTTTTGCTTACTGCTATGAGGGTGATTTCGTCAGAATTGCGGTTGGCACGTCGCGCCACAGCGTTGATTTTCTCGCGCACGACAACGATATTTTTAGCGATAGACATTTCAATTGAACTTGGAGGCTATCAAAACTTGCGAAGAACTACCATGAGGGTATGTTTTTGCGCGGACAAGAGTGTCCGCGCCACATCAGTCTCGGCGCAACCGCCGTTACATCATTCCCGTTGGCGGGGCGGGTTCGCTGGGATCGCCGGCGGCAGAAACTGGCAGGAAGATCATCAATGCGGACAATCCGGCGAGAACGATCATTCCGCCTATCACATAGGACGGATGATTAAATACTTGAGGCCGCGCCCACGCGGGCGCGAATTGCAGTCCCGCCCAAAGCAATCCGAGGATGGCCTCGCCCGCAATCAATCCTGAAGCGGTGAGCACTCCAGCATTTTCTACGCGGGCCTTTTGCGCGTCGTTGAAGCCGCGCCGCTTGGCAACCCAGTTTGCCAAAGAGCGGAGGAGTCCACCTACAAAAATTGCCGAGGTCGTTTCAAAGGGCAAATACATTCCGACCGCCACCAACATGGGGCTGCTGGCGCCCATCATAATCAGCGCGATTCCGAAGAAGATGCCGACCACCACCAGAGGCCACGCGATGTTCCCGCCGACCACGCCCATGGCCAGCGTTGCCATCAGTCCAGCCTGCGGAGCTGAAAGCTGGCGGTCGCCAAATCCTGTGCCGCCCATCGCGATATTGCCGCGATATAAAAGCATCAGGGGCCAATACATCACCAGGCTGGCGACGACGACGGCGATTAATTCCGCGATTTGAATTTTGCGGGGTGTGCCGCCGAGGATGTATCCAACTTTAAAATCTTGCAGCAACTCGCCTGCAACCGACGACGATACGCAAACAACCGCCGCCACACCCAGCACTGCTGCCACGCCGGAGTTTCCAGAGACTCCAAGCGCAACCATAAGGAGCGCTGCAATCAGCAACGTGGAAAGTGTTAAACCGGAAACGGGATTATTTGAAGAGCCGATCAATCCAACCAGGCTTCCGGATACAGTAGCGAAAAAGAAACCGACAATCAGCATGACCACGGCTGCAAGAATCGCGGGCCAGACCAATCCGGAGATGTGAACGTAGAGCATGCACATGAGCACGAATGTCACGGCGATTAAGCTGAAGACAACTTTGGAGCTCATGTACTGCTCGGTGCGCGACAATTTGGCGCGCTCCGCGGCGGTTTGCTTGAGATCAGCCAATGCCCTGCCCAGGCCTGCAGTCAGACTTTTTCCCATCTTGAAGAGGGTATAGGCGGCTCCCACCAGCATTCCGCCGATTGCGATGGGGCGGACAATCACCTTCCAGACGGCGATGGCCATCGCCGCCCCAATATCGGGAGTGTCAGCGGGAAGATAATGTCGAACTTGTGGTCCCAAAAAAAAGATGATCAGCGGAACCAGCAATCCCCAGGCCAGTACGCCACCGGCAAATTGAATGGAGGCCAGTCGAAGGCCAATAATGTAGCCAACGCCAAGGTATGCAGGACTTACCGTGGGAGCGGCAAGAGTGGTGGCTCCTCCGGCAGCAACAACATCTACGCCAGTCTTTGCTCCCAGGCTTACCTGGCTGTGGCCCAAACTCCCGACATTAAAGTGAATGTCTTTGTCTGAGGCGAATAATCCGAAACGGCCCAGCATGTAAACCAATCCACCGATACCGATATTCCAGAAAAGATATTTCGCAGCTTGGGCGCCGCGCTGTCCGGCTTTGTGAATCTCGGATGCTGCCAGAGATTCCGGAAAGGGCAATTCCGGATCTTCCACCATGACGCGCCGCACTAAAGAAATGAACAGAACGCCGAGGACGCTGCCAACCAAGATCAACGCCGAAGACTTCCAGTACGCCTGACGCCAGCCGAATGAAGGCCAGACTCCTGCGATCAGAAACGCGGGAATGGTAAAGATCGCACCGGCCGCAACGCCTTCCCCAATCGAGCCTGCGGTTCGTGCGATGTTCTCCTCCAGCAGGGACCCTTTCATGGATCGGAGAATTGCCATTCCGATAACCGCGGCAGGGTAAGTGGCGGCGATGGTGATTCCAGCACGCAATCCCAGATAGGCGTTGGCTGCTCCCAGAACCACGGTCATGACCAATCCAATGAGGATGGCGCGCAGGGTGAACTCGCGCATCTCCATGTTTTCGGGAACATACGGCTGATACCGGTTCGGTTTTTGCGGATTCACGGGAGGCGGTGCACTCATGATTTCTTCCCTCGGGCCGGGGCTGGAGAATAAGGCAAGTCGGCGCACCTTAGCATGGGTGCGAGGTACTTTACAAGTCGGGGGCTTGGATGTCGGCGCGTCAGGTCGCCAGGTCCGCACCGGGATAATCAGTTACTTCCTCGCGCATTGCGTACCAGCAAGCTGGGCCGCTATACTTGGGGACAATTGTCCGGCACGGAGTTCGCGCAGAACCGGCTGGGCGAGGGAGGCTCGTCTTCAGCAGTAGCGGGATCCCAATTCGCGCGCCTCAGTCCGCAGCGAAGCAGAATGAACGCACCGCTTCGCTGATTACTTCTGCCACTCGGATTGCCAAAAGCTCGATTGCGAAAAGCTGGATTGCTGAAAGCTTGTTTGCCACGTTGTTCCCCTCCGATTGCCGTCTTTGTTCATCTCCTCTTACTAATATTTCCCGGCTGCCGGTTTGCGAGGCATGTCTGGAGCAAATTGAGCCGGTGGAGGGAATCGTTTGCGCAATTTGCGGAGAAAAAATTCAGACGACGCTGGCGCAGAACAATCGCGCGCCGCTGTGCGGACTTTGTCAGAAGAAAGCGCCGCCTTTCGTGCAGGCCGCGGCTTACGGAAGCTACGCGGGAATTTTGCGTGATTTGATCCACTTGCTGAAGTACGACCAGATACGCCAGGCGGCTAAGGTTCTGGGCAGATTGCTGGCGGACGCGATTGCAGGACTTGAGACGAATTTCTCGGATAACCGGGTGGTCGTCATTCCGGTGCCACTCTTCAAAGGCAAGCGGCGGCAAAGAGGGTTTAACCAGGCGGAGTTGATCGCCACCGCCGCGCTTAAATTAGGAAATCCCCGACGATTTGAGCTGCAAACCGCTTTGTTAAAACGAGTACGCCCGACCGAATCCCAAATCGGCTTAACTCGTCATCAGAGGCGCGAAAATATTCGTGGGGCTTTCGGAGTGGCGAATAAAGAAGGGGTTACAGGCAAGGAAGTGCTGCTGGTGGATGACGTTTTCACTACGGGCACAACGGCTTCCGAGTGCGCGCGAGTTTTATTGCGATCTGGCGCATCTAAAGTATGGGTAGCTACAGTCGCACGCACGCAGAAAGCGGAAGCACAAAAGATTGAGGTCTCCACGACGGAAGGGCCGGAAGCCTTGGCGATTGCAGGTTAGGTCGTTTGAAAGTTCGATGAGCGCATGTCGAGGAATTTGAGCAGAGCGATAGATCGAGACAGCGGGCGGAGAATCCCTTTGCCGCTTGCGCCTCTGCCTGTTCTTCACCAGGAGAGTGATGGCCATGCGCTGCACGCTCCTGTGCTCGTGCTCAATGCATCATACGAGCCCATCAATGTATGCGCTGCGCGGCGGGCCATTGTGCTGGTCCTCAAAGGCGTGGCGATGACGGAAGAAGAAAACGGACACTTTCTGCACGCCGCGCGCTTCGCGCTGCGGCTGCCCTCGGTAATCCGCCTGCTTGAGTACCGCCGCATCCCGCACCAGACGCGCGCGCTTTCGCGCACGAACATCCTGCTGCGCGATCGCAATACCTGCCAGTATTGCGGGGTCGTGCTGAACTCGGGCGAGCTCACGCTGGACCACGTGCAGCCGCGCTCGCGCGGCGGCCTTTCGACCTGGGAGAACCTGGTGGCCTGCTGCCATAACTGCAACCGGCGCAAGGGCAATCACCTGCTGAACGAGCTGACGGAGATGAAGCTGCTGCGCGAGCCGCGTCCGTTTTCGCTGCATACCAGCCGCCACATCATGCGGATGATCGGCCACTCCGACCCGAAGTGGCGGCGGTATCTGTACTACGAATCCTGAGTATCAGGAAATGAGGAGCGATTCGGAGACCTGCCAGGAGCCGATGGTTTCGTATTCCTGTCCCACGGCGCTCCGCTGCTCAATGGCCACCCCCATATTGGTGAGCTGGAGCAGCGCCGAGCGGCGTACTTCGTCCGCGCTTTGATGGCCGAGCAGTTCATGATCCAGGTCGCAGGCTCCTGTTCCGTCCGGATCGATGGCGACATCAAAACCACGAACCAGCGCTTCGCGAGCGGATGTCGAAACGCACATATGCGTGTAGAACCCGACCAGCAGCAGACTGCCGGCGCCGATCGCGCGAAGCCACTGCTCCAGCTTCGTACCCGTGAATGCTCCGAAGACATCCTTCTCGAATAAGTTTTCCGGGCCGAACCCTCGACGTGGCCCCAGACCATCCGAAAACTCCGAGCCCCACGTGCCCGGCACGAAGGCTCGTGACTCGTTTGGCTTGTTGTAATGACGTAGCCATGCGATGGGCCGGCCATTCTGGCGAGCGTCGGCAACCCGGCGGTGGATGCATTTCAACGCTTTCGCGTGATTCGGAACCGGCCTTACTCCAATCGCTGAAAACTCGTTCTGTGCGTCGATCACAATAAGTGCTTGCATTGCATTCTCCCTCTCCCGTATTAGATTAGAGAAATATGGAAAGAGTGCTTCAAAGAATCGAGCTTCTACGGAAATTGCCGAAATTTCTTCGGTAACCCAAATGATTCGAGGACCCTAATGGACCTGGACAGAAAAGATTTCGCCCTGCTCGATGCGTTACGGCAGAATGCCTCGCAACGGCTTGAGGATCTGGCCCGCGTTGTGAAGCTGGCGCCTTCTTCCGTTCACGAGCGCATGCGCCGGCTCGAACGGGAGGGGATCATCCGGAAATGGACCGTAGATGTCGATGCGGCCGCTTTGGGACTGGGAGTGGTTGCCTTCGTGGGAATCCGTGCGACGCGGCCTTGCTCGGAGATGCTGGAGGCGATGAAAAAGATCGCTTCGATTGAGG
>JANWKU010000122.1 GCA_025451215.1 Terriglobales bacterium | reverse complement strand
AGAGAAAAATTGCCGCTGTCACTACAAGACCCGCGGTTCCCAACAGGAGTAAGGCGGCTCGCCAAATGCGAATTCGTTTGCTGGGCGTTAGCAGCGATAAAACTTCACTTTGCGCGGAAGGCCCGGGAATGGTGTGCTCGGATTTGCTGGCCCTCCCTCGACTGAAATGAGGAATATAAGAACCGGGTTGTAGCATGATCCTTATTTCCGAGTTATTCCCATTTTCACTGTAATATTGCGTGAGCCTGCGGCGCACCTCCGACATGGCGCTGCGCACTATGTGATCATTGGCCGTGTCGTAATCAGGGGTGCGACCGAAGACTTCAATGCCGATGGTTCGCTCTTTCATCGGCGCTTCATTCCCTTGAAGGGTGTGCTCGACGACATAGCGCAAGACCGCTGCGTATCGTCTGCTGTTACGAAAGAGAGGATGAGAAAGGATATGCTCGAGATGTTCTAGGATTTCCTCGTGCTGCACCTCGGGCGCAGTGCATAGCGCCTGACTAAGATGTATGCTTTCCCCCAAAACTTTGTCAGGGCCCATGACGCCGCCAAACTTACCACGGGCTGACTCGTTTGTCACGTTTCGTTGGGGCAGGTTGCCGCTAGAATGAATTGTCTTCTCGCTTAAGATATTCCATTCTCCATTGATCGTTTGTTATTGAACCGAATTGAGTGCACACGATCTCCTTGTTAATTTATGGATGCCCTACAGCGTTCATAAAGGGCGCGAGTGCTCGGTGAATCGATTCTCGGATAGTTTCTTCATATCCGCTGCGATTGATCGTTGCTTTGACGGTCGCGTAGAATCTGCCGGGACTTCCAACCCCGCGGCAGGGAAAAATGCATGCTGAATCCGGAACTCAAATAATGGAATAGAAATGACCGTTATGAATGCCGGCGTGGCCGCTGCTAATAGCTAGCGAGTTCAACTGCTGTTTGGACGAAATAACGAGACGGAGAAAATACTTCAGCAGTCCAACTATGAATGGTGTTTCAGATCTACTGAGATCTCCTTTCGCGCGTGGGCATCTTGGGCCACGCGGCCCTATGATGCTCCTCCGTGGCCGCGTGATGCATGAGAAAACGATCTTGTCGCAGTTCTGTAACAACGCCGAAATGAGGAATTCGCTCGCGTGTATTTTGCGTGTCCCTGCACGACGCTTTATTTGGCGCTTATCGAGTGTGGCCGAATTACTGATCGAGGAGAGGAATCCTACTTATCCAATATTTACGCCGCTTAGAAAACCGCCAATATGTGCGGTTAGTCCGATGACCAGGCTTGTAATAATTTCAAGCGCCAGGCGATAGCGTGAAAGTTGCAGCGGCGCAGCCTTCGGTTGCCGCAAATGAATGCACGCAACAATAGAGATCAGAATTGCGGAGGAGATTCCCAAACACAAATGAAGCAGTAAGAGTCCGTGCAGTTTCTCTCCCTCCAATTGCCATTGCCATGCCATGATGCCGGTAACAAGCGTAGGCCATACAAAAACAGCCGCCGCCAGCATGTTCATGCGGGCTGCCACCGCTAAACCCGGGCTTGCGGCCCGCCTAGTCCAGCGGGCCGCAATATCAAAACCAGTTCCCATCAGAAAAAGCGCGATAGGGAAGTGGATTAAAACCACGTGCTGAGCATGTTTTGCCAGCAACGCCGATTTGAGATCGAAAGGGTTCATTCGTCGCCTACTCAACCACTATCTTGCCCGTCATCTTTGGATGAATCGAGCAATAATATATGTACGTTCCCGGCTTGCTGACGGTGTAAGTGAACTTTTCGTCGGTGTCGAGCACCCTGGATTTGAAGCTCTGGTCATTGCTGACCACGTTATGCGGAATATCGTCGTCATTGGTCCATGTGATTTGCGTTCCCACCTTCACGGTAAGAGTTGGTGGTAAGAAGCTGAAGTTGTCAATCTTCACATCCACCGCTGCTGGCGAGGCCGCGGCGACCGATTGCTCCAAAGGTGAGAGTGCCGGTAACGCCAGCATGATTGCTAACGCTGCATAAAGAATCCAATTGCGTTTTTTCATTTTATTTTCCTTGTGTTCGAGATGGGTATCAGAATTTCGTACGACTACTCCAGCGTGGAATCAATTACCGCAAGCGCATGACGCTTGCGCATGTAGTTCACGTCCGTCACTCCCAGAAGGCTGCGTAACTTTTCCGCCGGCACTTTCATTGGCCCCGGAGACGGCGCTTCGCCGGGACGAGGTTGAGGAAATGCGGTAGAGGTGGCAGTGTGAAAGGTAATGTTGCCTTCCACTTTTTGCATGGTTTGATGGATATGGCCGTTCAATACGGTGACCGACCCGAAACGTTTTAGATAAGAAAGTGCTTGAGCGCTGTCATCGGTCCCCCATCCCCAGTCGGGATAAATCGTCCAGAGCGGAACGTGCGCGAACACCACGACGGGCGTGCTCTTTGAAAGATGTTTAACGTCATCTTCCAGCCATTCGAGCTGCTCGTGCCCAAGCGAGCCCATCCCTCCCGCTTTAAGGTTCATGACATTTACCAGCCCAACAAAGTGCACGCCTTTTTTGTCAAAGCTGTACCAGCCATCGCCTTTTGTGCTCTCGCCATAGCGATCGCGGTACTGCTGGCCATTGTCTTCAAGCACATCGTGCTCTCCTGGAACGAAGAACACATCCTTGGCCGGAGCGGCTTTTAGAAGTTGGTCCACAGTGTCAAACTCCGAAGGCTTGGAAAGATGAGTAATGTCTCCGGTATGAAGAATGAACTCGGGCGCTACTGGAAGCGCGCGAATTTTGTCGATTGCCACCTTCATGGTTGCGACCACGTCTGGGTTCGCGGCCTTGTTAAAGCCCATGTGGCTGTCGCTGATCTGCACAAAACTGAAATCGGCCTTTGCGGCTTTGTGCATTCCCGAAGAATCATCGAGCGCATAAGACTTGAGCACGCCGCCTTGCAGCACGCAAAGCGCTCCCGTGCCAGCCCAGGCCATGCATTTTAGAAAGCCCCGCCGGTCTACCCCGTCGCGGTTGTGGTCGTACAAAATTACGTCACTGGTTTTTTGCTGAGGCATCTGTCTTCTCCTTCTTTCCGGGCAACTGAATTGTTCTCCCGTTGCGCCGTTTTCCGCTTGCACGGTGCAGAACGGAAAGTTGGGGATTTTATTCCGGAAAATATTTTTTCGTTACCTGGGAATAAAACAGCGGTTCGCTGGTTTACTCTTGTGTTCGTGTCGGAGGAGCGCTTTATTTCGGGATCGTTTGAAGAGTTGGCCATGCCGCTCTTCGACCGGCTTTACAACTTCGCTCATTGGCTCACGCAAAACCGTGAGGAGGCTGAAGACCTGGTGCAGGAAACCTATGCCAAGGCGCTAAAGGGATTCCGCTCCTATCGGCAAGGCACAAATTTTCGGGCCTGGATCTACCAGATTTTGCGCAACACGTTTCTGACCTCGCGCGCCGGACTGAAGTCGGCCTCGTCAATTTCATTGGATGAAGATTCTGAGTCACAAAATCTTCCGGTCTCCAGCGATACTCCCGAGACGCTCTTGCTACAGCGTTCCGACCAGCAACTGGTGCAACAGGCCTTGGGAGAATTGGCCGTGCCCTATCGCGAGGTGCTGCTGTTGTGTGAGTTTGAAGAAATGTCGTATCAGGAAATGTCTGCAACTCTGGCAGTTCCAATTGGCACGGTGATGTCGCGTTTGTCGCGCGCCCGCCGGGCATTGCGGGATGCGGTTCAGGAGATGCAAAAACGCTAAGGCGACAAATTATGGCTTGCGAATCCTGGAAGGGAAAATTCGATGCCTACTTCGACGGGGAACTCTCCGCCGCGGATGCCCGTGCCTTGAATGAACATCTAAGCCAGTGCGCAAGCTGCTCCGCCGAAGGATTGCGCAGAGTTCAATGGAAACGCACGGTACAGGCCGCCGCACACAAATTCACGCCAGACGCCGCCTTCCGCGCGCGGATTCAAAAACAGATTGCCGCGCCGGCGCGTTCATCGTGGACTCGACGCTGGATTCCGGCATTTGCCGCCGCTGCCGCCGTTGTGATTGTCTGTATTGTTATCGTGAATTTTCAACAGGGCCGCAGCAGTGGGCAACAACTCCTCGGCGAATTGACGGACCAGTACGTTGCCACGCTTGCCAGCGGTAATCCGGTGGACGTTATTTCCACTGATCGCCACACGGTAAAGCCCTGGTTCGAGGGAAAAATCCCTTTTAGCTTTAACGTTCCTGAGCTGCAAGGCTCGCCTTTTGTCCTGGTCGGCGGCAAAGTGAGTTATCTCCGGCAATCATCGGGAGCAGAATTGATCTTCCGCGTCCGTCAGCATCAGATTTCCGTTTTCATCTTTCAGGAAGAAAAGCTCGGTCATGTTGCTGTGAAAGCAAATGAGTACTCTGCGCTTTCCTTTCAAGTCGAGACATGGCAGAAAAACGGGCTCCGCTTCTTTGTCGTTAGCGATGCCGGATCGCATGATTTAGATCAACTGAGCGAATTACTAAAAGCCGCAAACTGAATTTCGGCCAACACTAGAAGCCGAAGTTGGCCGCGCGTCTGCCTATGAAAATCTACCTGATTGATGGCACCTATGAACTGTTCCGGCACTATTTCGCGGTTCCGTCTTCAAAAGATGTGACTGGCCAGGAAATTGGTGCGGTTCGCGGCGTGCTCAATTCCGTTCTTTCCATGATAGAAGCTGGCGCCACACACCTCGGCGTAGCGACGGACCACGTCGTGGAGTCGTTTCGCAATGATCTTTACCCGGGATACAAAACCAGCGAGGGCGTCGCGCCGGAGCTACTCTCGCAATTTCCTATTCTGGAAGAAGGTCTCCAGGCGATGGGTGTTGTTGTCTGGCCGCCAGGGTTTGGCTCTCGCTTAAAATCGATGCCAGCGCTGGCCAAGGGAGACTCCTGAAAAACTGGACCAAACTTCTTCGAATTGCGTCCGGGATGAGCCAGTTTTTCAACCTGCTCGGCGGGCAACATAACTACCGCCTCCTTGCCCGCGCTGGGTCACATATTGCGGGCCTTCGGTGCGTGCGCGCCGGCGTAGTTCACTCAAGCGGGCTTTTGCGGTTTGTAGCTGCCAAGTTTTTTAAATCATAATAACTAGCCAAACTCGTCACTATTGGAATTCCGCAAATATGCTCATTTCGCAACCATACTTTCCTCTAAGGTAGTCTCAAGGCGGGACGAGCTGAGATCGCGACTCTGGGCAACGTGATCCAGCAGGGATGGTGTCTCATGGCACCCGACGGAGCGAATTTCAGCTCTGATCTGGGCGTCCGATCGGGATCAAAGCCAGTCGAGCAGTGGTTAAATTCTTAGTGCGCTGCTCCGGCCTCTGCCGCGGGCTTTTCAAACATCTTCGGATCCACCGCCGGATTCAATTCCAGCGATTGAACTTCCGAGGTGCTGGTGACTTCGCCGTCCTGTTTGTTGGTGTGCAGGCGCGGAATCGTTATTCCGTCGCTGGTCTTCCAGTTGCTAAGATCGGTTTCCTGCATAGATGGGCCGGTGCGGCCCATGCCCTGGTACTTTTCCCGCAGCACGCGGCCGCTTTGCGGGTCCACGTAGAGCTGCACGGAAATATCTGGCCCGCTCACATCGAGGATTGCGGCCTCCGCGTCTCCGATCTTCTCCGTGCCGCTGACGGCGAAGGTGAATGCCGGATCATCCGCATGCTGCCCCAGGTAAATCAGATTGCGTTTTACCTGCTTCAGCATTTCCGTCGCCTGCGGGCCGGGAATTTCATGCTGTTGGCCCTGCATGGCAACGAACGCGCCTGAGGGCGTGACCACGTAAGTCACGTTGCCCATGGGTCCCTGCATGGCCACGTGCATGTGGTCAGGGAAGAGCAGAATGGTGCGCATGGTCATTTGCGTGTCGCCGCCTTGTGGCGATTTTTGCGTTAGCGTTAAATTTTCGCCCAGTGATTTTATGGACTTCAGCTTGGCTACTCCGCCGAGCTCCTCGGCGACTTTCGCCATCAGCGCTTTGCCTTGGGGATTCGACGCAGCCGGACCACTGTCGCTTTGTTCCTCGTCAGGCATCGGAGGAATGGTCAGGTCTTCATCGGTGACGGGGCCAAGCGTGGAGAGAGGTTTGGCGAATCCTTCCGGATTGCCCACTACCAGCACTGCCAATTGATCTTTGTGTAAATACATCGGGACAATCCGCGCTACATCTTCCTTGGTCACGTTTTCAATACCAGTGCGAAAACGCTCGAGAAAATCCGATGGGTAACCGTAGAACTCATAGGCCATGTGCTCACGCAAAACTTTTTCCGGCGTGTCGTAGTTGAAGACGAAGGAATTCAGGATGGAATCCTTGGCCAGTTTGATTTCGCTGTCGGAAATCGGATCGGTCTTCAGCTTGTCTATCTCTTCGTAAATCGCGGAAATTGTTTCTATCGTGCTCTCGCTTTTAGTGGCCGTGGAAATACGAAGCATTCCCGGATGATCGAACGACGTGCCGATGCCACCGCCCACACCGTAAGCCAAGCCTTTGAGTGTGCGAATGTCTTTGAACAGGCGGGAAGAGAAGCCGCCGCCGAAGGCTTCGTTGAAGACCTCGACCGCGTAAAAATCAGGATTATCGCGGCGGATACCAACTCCCAGCATTGCGACGGTGCTCTGATTTACGTCGGTCTTTTTCGCCAGATAATATCCCGGCTTCGCGGAATGGAAGGTGATGTCGGGCGCAGTGACAGCCGGGCCCTTTTGCCATGATCCGTAGAGCGCTCGCAATTTCGCTTCGAGCGCCGCTGAATCAAAATCGCCCACGATTCCCAGAATTATGTTGTTGGGATGCACATGCGCTTTGTGCCAATCCACCAGGTCCTGGCGGGTGACCGCGGCGACTGTGGCATACTCGGCGTTTCTGGCATAAGGATTGTCGGCGCCGTAAGCAAGCTTCGGCTCAAGCCTCGTGGCGATGTCGCTTGGATCGTCGTTTCGGCGGGAGATGCCATCGTCCATCTGCTTTTTTGCTATATCAATTTTGTCGGCACGGAATTCCGGATTGCGCAGCACGTCGTTGAAAGCCTTGAAGACATCGTCAAAATCGCCCTTGAGGCACGAGAATGAAATGATGGTGGAGTCTGCGGTGTCTTCGGTTTCCACCTTGGCGGCGCGGGCTTCCAGATAATCGTCCAACTGGTCGCCGGTTTGGGTTTTTGTGCCGCCGGTGCGCCAAACGTCGCCATAGATATCGAGCATCCCTGTTTTGTTGGCAGGTTCCGACCGGTCACCGCCGCGAATGCGCATGGTGCCGTCCATCAGCGGCAGTTCGTGGTCTTCCTGGAGAAAGATCACCATGCCGTTGGGGAGTTCAATGCGCTTGGGCTCCTGCGGATGAAACGCTGGCAGCTTAGGAATGTTGATCTGCTTCCAGTCCTTCGCCTGGGCGACGGCGGATGGGGAAAGCGAAACGAGGATGATTGCGCTGGCGAAGATGGCGACGAGCGACAGGCGTGCGGTCTTCATTGCGCACCTCCTTTTTCCGCGCCGGCATTTGTTGGCTTGGCCGTTTCAGGCTTTGCTGTTTCAATGATGGCGACAGTCCTGTTGTTGGCGGTGAATGTTTTTTGCGCGACACGTCGAATATCCGCCTTGGTGATTTTGTCAATGCGGTCCACGGAGCCGAACAGCTCGCGCCAGTCGCCGTAACGGGTCTGGTAAGTGGCAAGATTATCAGCAAGGCCCTCATTGCTGCCCAGGCTGCGGACTAAATTCGCTTTTGCTCGGGTCTTGATCATCTTCAGCTCCGCATCGCTAACGTCTTCGTTCTTCAGCTTTTCAATTTCTTCATGAATAGCCGCCGCCATTTCATCGGGCGTGTGTCCAGGAAGCGGGAAGGCGTAAAAAGCAAACAGGTGCGGATATTTCACTCCAGGCAGCCCAGTGAAGCCTGCGGAATAGGATGCAATTTTTTTGTCGCGCACCAGGGCGCGGAACAAACGCGAGGTGCGCCCTTCCGACATTAAATCCGCGATCCCGTCGTAAACCGCGTCATCGGTGCTGCGGTAGTCAGGCCGGTGGTAGCCCTCCAGATACAAAGGTTGCGATTGTTCCTGCAAGACGACGCGGCGTTCGGAATTTTGCGGAGGTTCCGTGGTGATCCGCTCATCCGGCTTGGCATGAGAAGGAATGCGCCCGAAATATTTCTCAATGATGGGCATGGCTTCGGAAGCCTTGATGTCGCCGACCACGGCGATCGTCATATTCGACGGGACGTAGTATTCATTGAAAAACTTAGCTGCGTCAGTCGCGGAGAAAGTGTTTAAGTCCGACATCCAGCCGATGGTCGGGCGATGGTACTGGCTGGCCTGGAATGACGCCGTCTGGAACTGCTCGATCAGCCGGCCAATTGGATTGCTGTCAGTACGCATGCGGCGCTCTTCGATCACCACGTTCCGCTCGTCATAAAACTGCCGCATTACCGGATGAAGAAATCGCTCCGATTCCATGTAGGCCCACAACTCCAGCCGGTTTTCCGGAAAGGAGTAATGATATTCGGTCTGGTCGTTACTAGTGGAGGCATTCAAGCCCTCGCCGCCGTTACGCTCCACGATCTCGGGGAACTCGTTTGGGACCGTGTACTTGTCAGCAGCTTTGACCGCATCTTTCCACTGCTTCTCCAGGTCCTTTACCTTTTGCTCGTCGCGGCCGGTGGATTTATCGCGCTCTTCGATGTAGGCCGCGTAAGCCGTTTCCACTTTTTCCAGCGCAGGCTTTTCGGCCGCATAGTCTGTCGTGCCAATCTTGTCCGTTCCCTTAAAGGCCATGTGCTCGAACATGTGGGCAAGTCCGGTTTTTCCCAGAGGATCCTGCACCGAGCCAGCGTCCACCAGCGTGTAAAAAGAAAATACTGGGGCTTCGGGGCGTTCGCAGATCAGCACCGTCAGGCCATTGTCGAGCTTCTTGACGGTGATGCGCTTGGCAAACGAGTTAACGTCTTGCGCGGCGGCAACAACTGACAGGCACAGCAGGAGCGCGCCTGTGTACAGGAACCGGACCTTCATGGGAGGACCTCCAGGGGAATGCATGAACGTTGGACGTAAATCACGAGCAAAAGATTGAAATTACGTGGCCGCGCAGCCGATTGTCAAACTATAGCAGCCGTAAATCGGGGAAGAGGAGGCTCTTGTCGTTGGATTATGTGTACAAGCACATTATGCGACGTATGTTGTGTATTTCGCTTGTTGTGTATTTGTTTTTGCGCGGATCGAGGTTAAGTAATATGTTAAGTAATCCATCGAGAGGGCTCAAGACTCTTCGCTAGGAGGGTATTCAGCCGCTCTATCCTTCTCCGATTGAGTCGGTGTGAAACCACAATGAGCGGCGCGGATGCCAGTGCCACCAAAACGATTCCTATACTGAATACAAGGTGAAAATAGAGCCCACCGCGCGCGGCCAGCGCTACGCCTACAATCCAGCCAAACACGATACAGGTTGCAATCCACGCGATGGAATAGCCATGCTCCAGTTCCGCGCGGTAAAACTGAGCGCAAACTACGATCTCGTCATAGCTACTGTCGCTCGGCAGATCCTTAAGCCTGCGCTGTTCCATGAGCAAGAATATCGCTGCCGCAATCGAACTGAGGACAGCGAGGACACATCCAACGCGGTGCGGCCAACTTGTGGCGTCAAGCAACTTCCATACGTAAAGCGGGCCTTGGAGAAGAAAAATCCACCACCACCAGCCTGCTCGAATGCGCGCCGACTCTACAGCCTTCCGTGCCGCGATGGGGACGTCCGCAAGCGTTGCGATGGGAGCTTCCCGGTAATCGAGTAGAACCTTTGTGCTGCCGAACGCCCAGGCCAGAGCGCTCCAGTCGTTCTCGATGAATGCGACTTCTCGTGCCAGACCCTCGGCCCACTCCTTGCTGCCGGACGAGGCGTACCGCACCACTACGTGCGATATGCTCAACGCGAGCTTGCGCATGGGAGTCATATACCTGTCGCCCCTTCCAATGCTCGTGAGCGGTTAATCCGTAAAGGCGCAGTGCTCACTTGCGCGCGCGCATACCGCAGCCCGTCACGCGTCAACTTATACATGTGGCGAGGTGGGTTGCCAGCCTCCGCCGCCTCCCAGGTTGTTTCCAGCATTGCATGCTCTGCCAATCGCATCAGGATCGGGTACAGCGTCCCCGACTTCAATCCAGTGTTCCGGCTAATGTCGTATCCGTATCGCCATTCCTGCTTCCGCTGCAAGAATTCAGCAAGAACCAGGGTTGTTTGCGGGGACCTGCGCATCTTCACGGAAATAAATCTACCTATGTAGAGATACATTGTCAAGCCTAATGCGCATAGAGTTTTCAGGCGGTGCCCGACCTAGGATTGGACGGGCAACGTCACCGCCTGAACTGAGCAGCGCACAATTGCAACTCTCCGTGCGTAATCCGCAAAAACGTATTTGGAGTTGCTTTTCAGCCTCCCGGCAAGGCATACTTAATGCAGCAAATATGAGAACTTCCGTCCACAAGATGTGTGCTTGCTGTTGTTGTGCATGCCGTGTCTTCAGGAAGCGAAGGGCTCATAGCTAAATAAGCAACACGCAATCATAGCTTTAGAGCCCGCAACCCAAACGGTTAGCGGGCTTTTTGTTTCGGCATTGCGGCGAAGTCCTCAATGGTAAGTTTTTCTGAATGACGTTATTGAAGGGCGCTTCAAAAGCGCTTTTGAATAGGGATGCTGTACAGCGGTTTTAAATAAATATGAAAGCTTCGAACACACTTTGGAAAGAACAGCTTACCGGGAAGATGCCGGAGCATCTGGCCCGCGAGATTGACAGCTTTGAGACCGACATCGCCCTGCGAAAGCAGGGAAAGATCGACGAGCGCGTCTTCGCGGAAACGCGCCTGCGCCGCGGCGCTTATGGCCAGCGATATGACAATGGGCAGCGCAATGACGGCCAGAAGATTCAGCAGTTAAAGTATCCCTCAGGCGACCTGACCAAGGGGCCGAACACCATGTGGGACGCGCCCGGAATGCAGCGTATCAAGATCCCCGCCGGCGGTGTGAATGCCGCGCAACTTGAGACCCTGGCTGAACTCGCCGAAGAGTATTCCGATGGCATCGCGCACATCACTACCCGCCAGGACGTGCAACTCCACTACATCCAGATTGACGACACGCCGACTATCATGCGGCGCCTTGCGGCCGTCAACATTACCAGCAGGGAAGCCTGCGGTAATTCCGTCCGTAATATCACTGCTTGCCCCTATGCGGGCGTTTGCCGCGACGAAACTTTCGATGTCTCGCCCTACGCGCTGGCCATGGCGAAGTTTTTAATGGGACATCCCGACACACAGAATTTCGGCAGAAAATTTAAGCCCGCCTTCAGCGGTTGCGCTCAGAACGCGTGCGGCCTGACCAGTCTGCACGATGTCGGCTTTATCGCCGCGAAACGCACCAACGAACAAACCGGCGCCGAAGAACTGGGATTCCAGATGTATGTCGGCGGCGGCCTTGGGGCTGTTCCTTATTACGCTAAATTATTCGATTCGTTTGTACCCGTGGAAGAGGCCATGCCGTTGACTCAGGCTGTGGGCCGTGTTTTTGCCCGGCTGGGCGAGAAGAAGAACCGCAGCCGTGCCCGGCTTAAGTTTCTGGTGCAGGACTTGGGAATTGAGAAGTTCAAGCAATTGGTTTTGGAAGAGCGAAAGGTTCTGCCTTACGATGAGCGCTGGACGTCGTTAATTAAAGACGCCGTCAAAGCGCAGGAAACGCCGCTTCGCCTGAGCGGTATTTGGCCAGCGGCGGATTCAGAAGACTTCAAGCAATGGTTGAAGTCGAACACCCGCCCGCAAAAGCAGGCAGGATATGTGACGGTAACGGTCACGCTTCCTCTGGGCGACATCACCGCGAACCAACTACGCGCGCTCGCCGACATTGCCCGCCAATATACGCGCGAAACCGTGCGCACTACGGTTGAGCAAAATATCGTGATCCGATGGGTAAGCTTGGCTGATTTGCCCGCGCTCTACGCCGCTCTGAAAGCGGTACAGCTGAACGCCCCCGGCGCTGGCGCTTTGGTGGACATCGTGACCTGCCCGGGAACCGATACCTGCAAGCTGGGCATTTCTTCTTCACGCGGACTTGCGGGCGAACTCCGTGATCGCGTGTTGGCCGAGAAATTCAGCCAGGACGAAGCAGTGCAGAAGCTGCACATTAAGATCAGCGGCTGTTTTAACAGTTGCGGGCAGCACCATATTTCTGACCTTGGGTTCTACGGCGTAAGCCGCAAGGTGGGAGGTTTTGCCGTCCCTCACTTCCAGGTCGTGCTGGGCGGAGAGTGGGAGAACAACGCCGGCACCTACGGAGTTCCCGTGGCCGCCGTGCCGTCCAAAAACATTCCTCAGGTCATTACGCGTCTCACCGAAAAATATGTGGCGGAGCGGCAAACGGACGAAACTTTCAAGGACTTCGTAAAGCGCCTGGGCAAAGTACAACTCAAGGCCATGCTCGAGGACCTGACCAAGCCGCCAGCCAATGATCGCTCATTCTTTAGTGACTGGGGCGATCCGCGGACTTACGGCTTGGGCGACATGGGCACGGGCGAGTGCGCCGGAGAAGTGATTACGCCGGTGGATTTCGGGCTTGCTGCGGCGGAGAGGGAATTATTCGATGCCCAGGTTTCGTTTGAGAAAGGCGATCCTACTCTGGCCGGCAACCAGGCTTACCACTCCATGCTGCTGGGCGCGCAGGCGCTGGTAAAGAGCGAGAAGCTTGGCGTCTCGGATGACCCAGCGGAGATCATCGCCGAATTCCGCGCGCGCTTTTATGACACGCAAAGGTTCTGGGACCCGTTCGCGGGCGGCAAGTTCGCCAATTATCTGTTCGACGCGCACACCAACCTCGGCAAGCCGTTCACCGAAGAGTCCAGCCGCCTTTTGATGGATGAGGCGCAACTCTTTATTGACGCCGCTCATAGTTGCAGCACCAAGCTGGGAAGTTTGGTAACGGTGTAGGCGAGCGTGGCGAAAAATAGGGAAAGCAGATTCCTCGTCGCGTTGCTCCTCGGAATGACAAAGTATGGGAATGTAGTCTGAAAATGAAGTTTGAGTATGAAGTTGTGGGATGACTAGGTTATGGGAATGAGAAAGTTATGGCAGATTTAAATCCTTGTCATTCCGAAGGCCTTCAGGCCTGAGGAATCTGCTTTTAACCGAATGTAAAGGACTACTTTGATCGAACTTCAACACATCAGCGTAAAACTTCTGCTTAAAGAGCAGGAGGGAATTGACCTCGCAGCCTTAGTTCCCGTCTTCCACGGCTGGATCCAGAATCAGGTATTCGACGAGTTGCTCATTGATGTCGCCGATTACCGCCACGTTCCAGACGGCCCCGGAGTGATGGTAATCGGCAATGAAGCTGACTACAGCGTTGATAATACCGACGGGCGGCTGGGTGTTCGCTACCATCGCAAGTCCGTTCTGAACAGCAGCAACCAGGACCGCTTGAGACAGGCTGTCAAGTCTGCTTTCACCGCATGTTTGCGTTTAGAAGAAGATCCAGCTTTAACATCAAAGCTCCGCTTTAACGGGCGGGATATTGAAATTGTTATCAACGACCGCTTGCTTGTTCCCAACAATTCCGAAACCCGCCAAGCCATCGAACCGGAGATTCGCGTTCTGGGCGACAGGCTTTTCGGAGCGGGAAACTACGAATTGTCGTGGGATACCGAGCCTCGCAGGATGTCGGGCGCGAAATTGAAGGCTTCCAAGGTCTTAAGCGCCGGGGAACTTCTGAAAAAGGTTTGAGAAGTCCAGGCCAAGCGAAGGCACACGCCTATTGTTGCAATGTCCGATAACAGGTATTATGTAAAGTAAAGTTTGGGATTGCCGCTGCGGTAGGGCTGCCTTGAATTCCCAATTCCTAATCCCCTTTTACATCTTGTAGCGGCCCAGGTCGTCGTCGTTCAGGCCTTCGAGCCACTTGCGGAGTTCTTCTCCTGTGGCTTTGTCGGAAAGGTTCGTGGTGAGCTTGGAGTTCTTCAGGACCTCATCATCCACAAAAATTGGACAATCCACCCGCAACGCGAGCGCCAGCGCGTCGGACGGACGCGAATCAATGCTGATCGCGTGGCCTCCGCGATCAAGCCAGATGACCGCGTAAAACGTGTCTTCCTTCAATTCGGTGACAACGACCTTGTGAACGCCGGTTTCCAGTCCCGTCAGGACGTTTTTGATCAGGTCATGGGTCATGGGACGCGCTGTGGAGAGCTTTTCGATCTCCATGGCAATGGCATTGGCTTCATACACGCCCACCCAGATCGGCAGCACCGTGTCGCTGCCCACATCTTTGAGCACCACAATGGGACTGTTGGTCACCGGATCCACTAACAACCCGCGAATTTTCATCTCTACTTCCATGGTGACCTCCGTTTATACCGCCAGCTCTCCCGCCAGGCTGTTCGGGAACGCGACCGTGACCCTTACCGGCACATAGCTTCCATGTTCTGGCGAGGCGTCCTCGGGGGCGGTGAAATTCAGGATCTTATTCTGTGAGGTGCGCCCGGCCCACTGCTTGCGCGCTTCGTTCTTCCCTTCAACCATTACTTGAAGGACTTGGCCGATGTGCTTTCTGTAGCTGATCCGCTGCAACTCGCGCTGTTTTTCCTGAAGAAATGTTAAGCGGCGCGCTTTTTCTTCTTCGGGGATGGCGTCAACCAATCCGATGGCCGGCGTGTTCGGGCGCGGTGAGTATTTGAATCCGAAGATGCCGTCGTAGCCGACTTCATCCAACAACGATAGCGTGTCGGCAAAATCTTCCTCGGTTTCGCCGGGAAATCCCACGATGATGTCGGAGGTGATACTGATGTCGCGCTTCGCCGCCTTCATCCAGGAGATGCGCTCCAGATACTGGTCGCGGGTGTAAAGGCGCTGCATGGCGTTGAGCACGCGCGTAGACCCGCTTTGTACGGGAAGATGCACGTGATCACAAAGCGTGGGTACGGCGTCAATTGCATGAATGATGTCGCGGCCAAAGTCGCGAGGATGCGAGGTCGTGAAACGCACGCGCCGGATTCCGGGAACTTCGCCGACCGCCGCCAGCAATTCCGCGAACGAACGCTTCCCTGCCGGATCGCGATAAGAATTTACGTTCTGGCCGAGCAACTGGATTTCCGTGTAGCCCAAATCGGCCATCTGGCGTGCTTCCGCGAGCACGGACTCGGAAGTGCGGCTACGTTCTTTTCCCCGCGTATACGGAACTACGCAGTACGAACAAAATTTATCGCAGCCTTCGATAATCGTAATGTAACCACGGTGAGGATTGGTGCGGGCGGTGAACTCAGTTTCAAAGCACTCGTCGGTCTCGCGGTCGTCGAGTCCGGTGACGCGAGTGTTCCCTGCCTCAATCTGCACCAGCATGGCGGGCAGGTTCCGGTATGACGCAGACCCACAAACCATTGACACATACGGAGCGCGCTCAAAGATCTTTTCGCCTTCCTGCTGCGCCACGCATCCCAACACGCCAAATTTTTTGCCCTGTTTTTGCAGTTTTTTGTAATCGTTCAGCCGATGGAAGACCTTCTGCTCGGCCTTATCGCGGATGGAACAGGTGTTATAGAGCACCAGCCCGGCCTCTTCGACCGTCGGCACCTGGCGATAGCCCTCGGCAACTAGCGTCCCCACGACTTTTTCCGAGTCGTGGGCATTCATCTGGCAGCCAAAAGTTTCCAGATAAAAAGTCTTTTCGGGGGCGCTGCTCATGTATGCAGTATAACGCGAGAATTGAGCCTTACTAACCAATCTTGCCTTCCGAGACCTCCGACAAAAGCATGTCATCCCGACGTTGAGCGAAGCGAAGACCGAGGGATCTTACGACTTCCCGATAGCCGCCAATGGAGTGGACGGGATCGCAGCACCCATCCGCAGCAGGAGCGCGGACATCGTCGTCAGGTCCCTCACGGTAAGGCTGTTCGGGATGACATGGTTTTGGGGTTCCTTGCGAGCAAAACTGCTCTGAAGGCTTAGGCCAAGTTTCTGGCCTACGATCTGCTCAGAACGTCCGTAGTCAACGTTTCGCTGATTTCGGTATCATGCTCGCAACGCAGCATTCGTTCTCATTCATTACGGATACCAGGAGGCTCCATGTCTGAAGCAGCGAAGAGCACTCAACACCAGCAGCCCGATCCCGCACAGCACCTCATGCAGTTCGCTTCCAGCTACGTGCCGTCTGCCGTGCTGTGGGTGATTGCGGAACTCAACATTGCCGACCTGCTGAAAAACGGGCCGCGCCCTGTGAGCGAGCTGGCGAAAGAAACGCGCACCAACGAGGACGCGTTGTATCGCAGCCTGCGCCTGCTAGCCATGGTTGGGATCTTCGCGGAAACCGAGCCGCGCCATTTCACGCTGACGCCCGCCGCCGATCTGCTTCGCACCGACGTAAAAGGTTCCCTGCGCGATATGGTTGTGTGGATTGCCGACCCGATGCATCTGCGCGTGGCCTCGGAATGGCTGCACTCGGTCAAGACCGGAGAGCCGACCATTGAGCATGTGGCCGGCAAGCCGGCGTTCGAGCACTTTGCCGATGAGCCGGTTGAGTTCGACCGCTTTCATCGCGCCATGACCACCATGAGCGCCATGGCGATTTATCCCGTGCTTGAGGCGTACGACTTTTCTTCCTACTCGAACATCGTGGACGTGGCCGGCGGGCACGGCTTTGTGCTCTGCGAAATTCTGCGCAAATATCCTAAAGCAAGCGGTGTGCTTTTTGATATGGAGGAAGTGAAGGAAGGTGGAGACGAGCGCATTGATCAATGCGGGCTAGGCTCACGCTGCCGCACCACTAGTGGAGACTTCTTCAAGTCCGTTCCCGAGGGCGGCGATCTTTATTTGATGAAGAACATCATCCACGACTGGGATGACGACAAAGCCATTACCATTCTGCGTAACTGCCGAAAAGCTTTAGACGGAAAATCTAACGGCAAAGTAGTTCTGCTGGAGTTAGTCGTGCCGGAAGGAAATGTGCCGCATCTATCGAAGATCATTGACATCGAAATGCTGTTCTTCCCCGGAGGCCGCGAGCGCACCGAAAAACAATACGCGGAACTCTTCGCCAAAGCAGGACTGCGCTTGACGCGGATCGTTCCGACGAAATCGCCGTATAGTGTGATTGAGGCGGAAGGGGGGTAGAGGTGAAGTTTTTTTCAAAAATTATTGCGCTTTGACAATTTAAGTTCGCGGAGAACTGCCTTCGATTCATCAGGAGAAATTGCGTCACTCAATACGTTAGAAACGAGTTTCATTGAAAGGTTTCCACCGCGCAAAGCACTTTTGGTGATTTCAAGAGCTTCCATTCTAGATTGAGCCCTTTTTAGTTCATGATATAGCTCACTTGCAGTACTTATGACCCCTGCGAAGCGTCCTCCCCTGCTTGAAATCGTGGCTATGCGCTTTTCGAGTTCATCCAATCTTGCTTCGGTTCTAGTCTCAGTAGGCGCCTGACTTTTTACGATTTTTCGAAACATGGAAGGTACTGCGGATGCTGTATCGCCTATTGTTTCTGTTAGAAATTGAGTAATACTTACTTTTAGTTCTGAGCCCCAAGCAGGATCATTTTTGTTATAAATGATCACCCGCAATGGCTGTAGATCAAAGGGAATATCACTGACATTGTCCGCGATCAAAACTACCGGTTTGCCAATTGCGTGTGCCAAACCTAATTCATAAAATACGTTGGCATTTTTTTCGGTGAGATCCGCGATCAAAACCTTGGAGTCCTGAATCATTTGCCAAACGTCAGCCATGATTGGAGATGGCCTGAAAAGACTATCGCCTCTAAAACAATTAAGCTTGGCTGCATGTACTGCTGGTTTAATAATGGAAATGAAATAAGTGTCGAAAGGCTCTTTGAATGGCATAAGTACGAGGCAGGTGCCAATCATCTTCTTGTGAGCTTTCTTTAATTTAGCAAATTTTTTATTGTTGCCATTCTTCTTGGCCATGTTTAATTTTCAAAGAAAAAGGGTACGGCTCTCGCCATTACCCAGGGACTTAAAATTTATACACTTGAAAGATATTTTCTGTCCAGATGGTAGGTATAACCTTCATGGCGAGTGGCCACCCTTTAATTTTTCCAGAGTGGCACAGCCTCATATTTCAACTTCCGATTCGGCCCAAATCTCGAGACGAGTACCACCTAACTTCCCCACCCTTTTCGCAACAAGCGCGAAAAAGGATGGGGCACCCCGAGGCACCCCGGGCACCCCATGTTTAGATTTACATTGGGATTTGTATTCAACTTTCCTATATTCGGATATGCCCCAATCCTCGTGCCTGGCAATCGAGAGCATTTCACGGCAGAATAAAAGTTCACACTCAAATGAATCGGGTGCCCCGTCCTTTCGCGTTTTTTGCGAAGGGCGGGGACTTTATTCAACTCGTGCCAGGCGAACTGTAGGAAATACTCCGACCTGCTCGCGGCGGCGAGCTGTCCACCAGGACTCGATTTCCACTCCACAGTCTTCGCCGGTCGCATAATGGCGAGCACTGCTCCACGCCCATTCTTCGGGCCTCGTTACCAGTCCGCGTTTCACAGGGTTGTTGTGGATGTAGCTTAGCTTTTCTGCCCGCTTGTGTTCGCTCCAGACGTTGAAGTCATAATAGCGCGGTTGCCAGAATGGAGCGTGTTTCGTTGATGCATGCAGTTCACGCGAAGATATCTGCTTCAACATCTGTAGAGCTACTGCCAGAGTGCTTCGTTCTGGTTCGCTGATGAGCAGATGAATGTGCTCGGGCATGACAACGTAACCTACAACATAGAATCCGTACCAAACGCGGGTACGCTCCAGCGTTTTCATAAATACGTCTCTGGCCGAGGGAGTTTTCAATAACGGAGCGCGGCTACGACAGCTGAAGGTGATGAAGTGTAGTTGTCGTGTTTGTTGATAATGTTTCAGTCCCCAAGGCATTCTTGGAGAGTAGAAGACTGTGAGCGGAGCGGTCTGTGACGAATGAACATCCCCGCCCTTGGCAAAAAACGCGAAAGGACGGGGCACCCGCTTTTATCCAAGGGGGCTGGGCTTTCAAGAGCGATAGCCTGGTCAAGAGTTTAATCCGGGATGTATGGGCCTCCGGGTACTCCCCAATTCCAGGCGGGCATGGGGACTGAGGAGTCAGCCTTTGCGCCGGGCTCCAGATTTGAATTGATTACCGCTAGTCTCGATCCCCATTCCAGATATGCGACCAGGGCGGAGCGAAACTCGGGATCGTCGGGCAGCTTCATCTCGTCCGCACATTCGAGCAACAGGCCTACCCAGCGTTGCCGCTGGGCTTCGGTGATCTTCTTTCCGAAATGATGAGACAACATGTTCGCATGTCCGCCGTGCTGCTCGGAGTACTGCTTGGGGCCTCCCAGTACCTCGGCCAGGAATTGCGCTACATGATGGGGGTGCTCCGGCGGCATCTCAGAGAAAAGCGGATGTAGTAGATCGTCCTGAAGAACACGTTCGTAGAACCGCTTAATCAATGCGTCGAGGACCGGCATGCCTTTCAGCCATTCGTAAAGCGTCGGTACAGATTTATTTGGCATATTTCCTTAGGAGATTAGACCTTCATGGTTGTGCGCTGGGATGTTGGGTTTCTGTTTCAGGTCTCCTGCCTTAATTTTACGCCAGCGGATTTACCCAACGCAGATCAGGAAATCTTGCAAAGTCGCGATCGGTCGTGTGCAGCACGCCGCCGTATTCGATGGTGAGCGCGGCGAAATGAACGTCGCTGATAAGAGGTCCTGCCGCCTGCCCCTCGATAGTCATTTGCCGGAACAATGGCCAGTGATTTTCGCCTGGCGAAATGAATGGAATTATTCTGTTATGAGTGAAGGACAGAACACCCACCGGCTCCCAGGGCTCGGCACGAGATATCGAAAGTAGCAGGGACTAAGCCGCTGCCGGCACGGGCACGGGCAGGCGTTTGCACGAAGGTTAGCTCCCCTTAGTGATGTAGATCGAACACACCCTTTTGCCGATACTTACGTTGGCCCGCAGACCGACCAGTCAGACCGGGCAATCCTAAAATCTGGAGATTTTATGCAAAGGCAAATTGCCTTATTGCTATTGGTGTGTTCGTTCGCGTTAGGGAGCAATGCAGCCAGTACGGTGAAGGCACCGGCGCCGGTCAAGGGCAGCGTGATTGTGTCCGCGCCTACAGCAAGATTGTTTATGTCGTCTGTCCAATACGTGGCCAAGGCCACGACCACGTGCCCCAAGGGAATTTCGGCAATGGCGATTTATACCGCGCCTTATCAGTTGGCGTATTTAGTGAAGGGCGCGTCGTTGAATACGACGTTGAACCTGGCACCGGGTAACTATGACACGGTTGTCCAGGAATGGGACAACTGCAAGAGTTTCGCGAGGACCCATGTAGCGGTGACGGTGGCCGCTCCGACGACTACATTGGCGGCGCAGACGGCGAACAACACCAGTGCTGCAAATAATTTTGTTCAGCAGACGAATGGCAATGCGGGCGCGAGCAACGTGAGCAAAGAGGACATCCACTCGCTACTGTATCCGGGTGCGACCACGCAGATTTATGCGGAGTTGCAACCGTGGTTTGGGGACAAGCGGCACATGCAGGTGGGTTACGTGTCGTGGGACCCCGTGCAGGTTGAAAAGCAGATGGACGACATGCTGAGCCGTGGCGTGAATGGCGTGGTGATTGATTGGTATGGACCCGCAGACCCGACCGAACCAACTACGCTGGCGTGGTTGGCGGTGGCGGAAAATCATCCGGGCTTTAAGGTGCTCATCATGTTGGATAAGGGTGCCGTGACGCTGAGCCCATGTTCAGGATGCAATCCCCAGCAGACTGTGATTTATTTGACCAATTACATTTTGCAGCATTACGCGAATTCTCCGGCGTATGCGCGATCGAATGGCAAGCCGATTATTACGCAGTTTGATTTGGATTTGCACTTTACGCTGGACTGGGCGGCGATCCAGGCGGCGACCTCTCCGAACATTGCATGGGTCTTTGAGAACAGCGGAGGGTTCACGCATCCAGAGACGAGCGGGAGTTATTCGTGGATGAATGCGACGTCCACGCAGTACGGAATGGATTATTTGACTCACTTCTACACCGCTGCCGACAAAGCACCGCAACAGATGGCGTGGGGGGCGGCATACAAGGGCTTTAACGACACGCTTGCATCGTGGTCGCTGAATCGCGTGGTGGGCCAGCAGTGTGGGCAGACGTGGCTGGACACTTTTGACAAACTGAATAGTTACTACAACTCGACGAAGCAAATTTCGGCGCTGCAACTGGTGACCTGGAACGATTACGAAGAGGGAACGGAAATCGAGTCAGGAATCGATAATTGCTTGACGGTGAGCGCGGCGGCAGTGGGCTCGAGTTTGCAATGGAATGTGACCGGCAACGAAAGCACTGTGGACCACTATGCTGTGTACTTTAGCGGAGACGGCCAGAACCTGCTTGAGCTGACGACCGTGCCTGCGGGAGTGCATTCGGTGAACCTGGGATCTTATGGATTGAGTAGTGGGAATGTGGTGGTTGAGGCGGTAGGCAAGGCTTCCATCCGTAACCAGGTGTCGGCGTTAGTGAAGTTTGCGCAATAAGGTCCCGCAGGTCTCGCAACAACGGCGAGACCTGCGGGACATCCTTGCCTCTTTTTGACTAGTTTCTGTCTGATCTAGTGGAAGGGCACGATCTGGTGATGCAGGCGGACAAATGAATTGGCAGCGGTGGCGTCGAAGGTGTCAGGGCTGGAAGGCTGAGAAGCTCCGGAGGCGAGGGCTTCGAGTATTTGTTGATTGGTCATCAGGCGTGAGAGGTTTTTGAGCCGCACCTTGCTTCTCACGTCGCCGTTCTGAACGGCAAGCGAATACCATTGGTATGCGTTGACGTAGTCGAGCGGCACGCCTTTTCCCTGCTCATAGAGAGATCCCATGTTTGCCTGCGCGCGACGGTCGCCTTGCTGGGCTGCGGCGCGCGCCCACTTCGCCGCTTCCTGGAAATCGAGAGGCATGCCCAGGCCGCGGTAATACATGGTAGAGAGAAGATACTGAGCGGGAGCTGAACCCTGATCAGCAGCCGCACGAAACCAAGTTGCAGCCTGGGAATAATCGCGGGCGACGCCTCGTCCGGAAAAATAAGCGGAGGCGAGGTTGCACTGGGCGATTGGATCTCCGTGGATAGCGGCGAGGCGATACCAGCGCGCGGCTTCCGGTAAATTTTTGTGCACGCCCAGGCCACTTTCATAGAGTGATCCGAGATTATTCTCCGCGTTTCGCTGCCCCTGCGCTGCCGCCGCTTTGTACCAGAGCGCGGCTTGTTTATAGTCCTGTGGTACTCCAGAGCCATTCATGTAAGCCAAACCTAAAAGATATTCGCCGGTGGCGTTGCCGTGAGCGGCCTGTCGTTGCAGCGCTTGGAAATCACTTGCGGCGGAGGAACTAACATCGCCAGCCGCCTGCGGCTGGGCGGAGAGAGGCCACGCGCAGAGTGAAATCAAAAGCAGAAACGCAGGTGGACAGATGGCGCGCGAGTACATAGTGTCGTCCTTTCGGAACCACTGGCCTGAAAACACCGGCTGCCGGGCACATTGTGACAATCGTTGTCTATCAAGGGGCCTTCGGCGAAGGCAGCGTTCATGCGAATCGCGCGCGCGAAAAGTAATCGCTGCTATAGACGGGCCTATAGCTGTTTCGTGAGTTTATTTTTGTAAAAGAAGGTGAAGGCTTTTTTACAAGTCAATGGCTATGACTTCATGATCCGTGACGGAAGGTACGGTAATGATCAGTTCGGAAGCGCTGCGTTGAATGTACGGATCCGTTTCCGAAACCAGGCAATGCACTTTCTTTGCTGTTAAGGCTTCCGGAAGACGAATTTTTATAGTTTGGCCGCCGACGGGGAAAAATTCCCGGTATGGGCCTTTCATCGTCATGGGATTGGTGAGGTTCACGAGATGAATGACAATAGCGTTTTGATCGTGCCAGGCGGTGACGTCGAGCAGGCCGGTGCCTGTTACTTGGATCATTTGTTCTTTATTCGTCGCCCATTCAACCGTGTTGCGCAACAGTTTGAAGTGATCTTCGCAAAGGACTTCCCAGAAGGTACGGTCAATGTCCCAAGGAAAATAAGCAACACGGCCGCCGGATTTTTCTGTAGAGGTTGATCCTGTAGAAGAAAGATCGCGGAGATATACGCCGGAGATATTGGTGTGGGGCTGGCGGGGATAGACCTTTTCCATGGGCAGATCGGGATAGCTGGGAATGAGCGTGATGGGCGTCTGGGGGAACGTTTCGCGTGGCTCGACTTCGAGGCGCCAGACGCCATTTATGATCCGCGGGGCGTCTTCGAGTCCTTTGAAGAGCGGATGGTGCGGCGTGGCTTCGTGCTCGAGACGGAGATAAGAGTTGAGCATGGGGCCTTGGCCGCGGCCAGTCCAGTTGACCGCGAAGAGATCGGCGAGGCCGAAGTTTTTGCGGCGCACGCCCCACTCGTCGTAGAGGCTGGTTTCATAGGTGGCGATGAGGTTGCCGCCGTTTTTAACGAAGGCGCGAAGTTGATTGCATTGCGCGTCGCTGAGCGCGGCGATGTTTGGCAGGATTAGAGTTTGAAATTGATTGATGTGCGATGGATCTAGCAGACGGTCGTGAACCATTTCAAATGGAATGCGGGCTTCGACGAGCGCTTGATACCAGCCGAGAGCGTAGTCCTCGACTTTGGCGCGGGCATCGGGGCCTCCATAGAACCCGGCGGTTTGCTGTGAGTAAACGAGCGCTGTTTGTGCGATGGGAGTTCGGTGTTGAAGATAGCGTTGGTTCTTTTCTGTCCAGTCAAAAATATCCTGCACGCCTTGTAGCCAGCGTTCGTCATGTAGGGTGCCGCTGAATTTGCTGAGCCAGGGGCGCATGCCGTTGGCGATGGCGTCGAGGACCCAGATGCGGATTTCGGCGGGACTCTGCACGCTGTCCTTCCAGCGGTAGGCTTCTTCTAGGCCTACGCCGAAGAGTCCGGCGACGGGTTTGTTACCGGCTGTGGCGCGGTATTCCTTTGCGGTTTTGCCGATGGCCCAGGGCGGAGTGAGGCCGTGGCGCGCCTGACGGTCGGCAACGAGCATGGGCACTAGCGCGCTGAGCTGGACTGCGTCGAGAGAGTTTAGAGCGCCGCTTGTGTTGTTCGGGATGACGCAGGCTTCGGGATTGATCTTGCGGAGTTCGCTGTTCCAGAGTTGCAGCAGTTCCGTGAGCCGCTGCTGACGCCAGAGGATGTAGGCGCGGCGGGTGGGGTCTTGGGGGTCGTCTGTACGCGGCAAGGCAAAGCCGGATGCGGCGCGGAGATTCTGCTGGCAATGAATGCAGTAGCACGGGCCGGAGCCCTCCCAGCGATTGAGGAAGATGCCGTCCACGTGATAGCGCGACATGATTTCCTTGTGCACGGCGGTCATGAACTCGAAGTTGTAAGGGCCGTAGGCGCAGGTCACCCACATTTCAGGGGACGACCAGTGGCGGCGGGGATGGCCTTGCGCGTCCACGGCAATCCAGTCGGGGTGCGCGGCCTGGAGATCGTCGTAGGTGGCGTGGGGGTCGGTGCGGACCAGGACCGCCATGCCAAGGGCGCGGCATCCGGAGATGAGATTGCCGAGGACGTCGCGGTCGCCGAGCCATGCGCTGCGGTGGTGAAATGGAATTTGCGTTGGGTAGTAGGCGACGCATCCGCCGCCGCTCAGGCAAGCGCCGTCGCAATGAGTGCGCTTGAAGTAGTCGAGCCAGAAATTGGGATGGAACTTGCCGGGGTCGTCTTCGACGAGGGTGAGTTCCGCCCAGCGCATGGGTTTTTCCGCCCAGGCGGGATGCGAAGAGAGTGGACTTGGGTGCGGTTCATCAGCGCGAAGTGAATTGGGCGTGAATTGCGCGAGCGTGACGGCGGCGCCGGCGGCAGTGGTGGTCTGCAAGAATTCCCTGCGAGTGTAGGGCGGTTTCATGCAGACATGGTAACTGATGAATCAGGCGAGAGAGCGAGGCTTCGCATCGCGATTTTTTGTGCTCAGCGTTTTGCTGATTAGGGGACATTGGCGTGTGCGCCAGCGCCAGCGGCTGCAGCTATCGCTATGGGCGCAGGAACCGGTGGTGCAGCAACTCCTATGGGGCTTGACTCCATGTTCGCGTAATAAGCGTTGGCGGCGAGAATGACGATTGCGGTGAGAACAGCAACCCATATCCCCCACACGATGGCGGTGTTGAAGTCGGCATCGGCGTGCAGGGTGGCGATGGCGATGCTCTGCGCGACTCGTTGAATACCATCGGCGATGTTGTGGATGAAGGCGCTCAGCCGGGCCTGTTGGATTCCAATATTCCCCGCAGTGATGCCGCTGAGGAATCCGGCGACCAGAGATTGTATTTTGGGCGCGAGGAACTGGCTCATGAGCTTGGAGATCACAATTCCGTAAAAGACGCCGAGGGCAATCAACGCGGAGAAATGGTAGTGAGTGAGCACGGCCACCGATCCCAGAAGGATGGTAATGGCGATAATCGAAACGCCCACGATCAGAGCTCTGGTGTGAACCTGAAGGTGGCTCCAGCGAGGAATGAACTTGTCAAAAATAGTTACGTACATATGCCCTCCCGAGCGTCGGTGGAATAGGGGCCTTTTAGCTTTGCAGGATAGTGAAGGCAGTTGGCGATTCGTTACAGGTTGATGGGTGATTTTTTGGATGGTGCTTTCTGATAGTTTCTGATCGCGCCTGATAGGGCCGGGCCTCGCCGGGTCGAAGACCCGGCGCTACACGAGCATTGGAGCTGACGGTAATTAGTTCCTTACGAGCAGTGCCAGTCTCGGAAAAAGGAATTTGCCGGCGGCGTCGTCCACGACGTTTACCTGGCAGGTGTAGAAACCGGGCTTGAGCTGGCTGAGCGGAACATCGAGCTGGAAGATGGCGGCTTTGCGGTCTTGCGCGGCGAGGGATTTAGTTTCCACCAGAGGAGTTTCGTAGGACTTTATCTTGCCTTGAAAGAAAGCGACGTTCGAGAGCAGGCGAACGTCATTTTTGGATTTAGTGCCGTCGGCCTGGGCGGGGTCGTAGACCTCGTAATAGAAATAAAGATGTTGGCCGCTGGAAAAAACGTGCGTGACGTTGGGGATAATTTCGGAGCCGTCGTGCACCAGAGGATCATTGTTGATTTTTCTTTTTGGCGCGGGCTGAATCTGGTTGGCCAGGATCACGGAACTCATTTTCAGCGGCTGGTTTTTCAGGTCAGGGATGGTAATGTCGGTTTCAAATGAACCCATGCGTCCGGTTTCATTTTCCCGCACCACGAACTTGAGATGATACTGGCCGGGTGTCAGGTAGAACTCGTTGTTGTACTGCACGTTCTTGCGCTTGACGTCGGTGGAAGTATTCACCGCGAGCTTGACGGTGTCGCGGATTTCATCCAGGGGATGTTTTTTGTCGTCTTCGACGCCGCCGATGATGTCGAGCGTGGCTTTGTCCTGATTGCTTTTGTTGATGAAAGGAATCTCGGACCCCGGTACGACGATGGAGATGGGGACAAAAAATTTCCCTTCGCTGATGCGGAAATATCCAGCTGAGAGGTACACCGGCAAATCGGTGCTGGGAAGTTCGGAGGCAAACTCTTCCTGCAACTGGCGCTCGCGGTTGTCCTGATTGGAGTGCTTGAAGTCGGCGGGTCCGTAGTAGCCCTTGCGATAGACAAGCTTGACGCCGGGGCGCTCGATGCTTACGGAGATGTGGCGGTATTTTCCGTCGCGCGAGGGATTGGTGCTGTGGTATCCGATGAGGTAGTAGCGGGCGGTGTCATCCTGCACACCCTTGAAGACGCGGCTGAAATCGTTGGAGTCGAGGAAGGCGCGGCCGCCGGTATCGCCGGCGAGGGTGACGAGCGTTTCCTGGCTGGAGAAATTTGAGTTGAAGGCATTCAGCGTGGCCTGGCCGGAGTAAGCGGAAGTGCCGCGCATGCTGGCGCTCTGGGCTTCTCCGCCGGGGACGATGGCTTGCAGACCGCGGATATCCATTGTGTAGATGGAGAGATTGGCGCGAACGGCCGCGTTGGTTGCGGCGCGCAGTTCGGATTGATTTTCAAGTCCGGTGCGGTCCATGCCGCTGGAAAAATAAATCAACGACTTCTTCTGCTGGACGTGCGCCAGTTTTTCCGCGACGGAGCGAATCGCCTCGAGGCGGCGGTCGGTGTTGAAGACGTTGTATTCGGTGTCGTCAGCTGTGAAGGACTGACCTTGATCCTGGGTACCTTCGGTGGTGCCGGTAGTTCCCTCTTCGAATCCCTGACCTGAACCTTCGTTGAATGCGGAGAGAACTTTTTTGAGCTGCTGCTTGTCGGAGGTAAAGTCCTGGCTGACTTCCAGATCGTTGCCCAAGGAGACAACGGCAACGAGGTCGGCGGGCTGCATTTGCTTGTCTACGTAATTTTCCGCGGCTTCGGCGGAGCGGTCAATCTCATCGGGCTGCATGGCCGAGAGGTCGAAGAAGAGAACGATGAGGCGATGGTCTTTGAACTGGGCGTCGGTGGTGGTCGCTGGAGGCACGGATTTTGCGGCCGCAGCGGGTGCTGTTGTCGTAGACTGTTTTGCCGCAAGCTGGGAAAGTGCTGTGCTCGGTTGCGAGGTGGCAAACGAGGGAATGGCATCAGTATTTTCAACGTCGAAGGAGAGGATTTTCTGCTGCTTGCCGTCTTCGGTGACTTTGAAGTCTTCCGGCTTTAAGTCGTTAACAAAGTTTCCACTCTTGTCGCGGACGCTTACATTTACCAGAACAATTTCAGTTTGCGCGTGGAAGGTGTAGTCGGCGTCCTGCTGGGCGGGAAGATAAGAGGCGACGAGGACGACTTCCATGACGAGGGCAAGAAGTTTGCCGGGCCATTTGCGGAATGCGTGATGTGTGCGGAGATTCATAATTCTTTCAACTGCTAAAACCTGAAGCGGGCCTGAACATGTATTGTCCGCATGGAGCCCGCGCTGGTGACGAGGCCGAACGTGGGCGAATTTAAGTTGGTATCAATCGCAGAAAAATTCGCGTGATTGAAGACGTTGGAGGCGTTGATGCGGAACTCCAGCATACGATTGTCGGCCAAGGGGAAGACCTTGGTCATGGCCATGTCGAACAGGATGGTTCCAGGCCCAATGATGCTATTGCGGCCGGCGTCGCCGTATTGATCGGAAGGCGGGGCCGCGAAAGCGCACTGATTGAACCAGACAATGCCGCGGGCGCTGGGGCAGGTTGCGGTGGGAGTGAGCGAAGCGCCTGGCACCAAATTGGGCCGCAGCGTGCCGTTAGTTCCGCCCTGGACTTCGCTCTGCGTCCCGACGATCACGGGCGTGAATGGCAGCCCGGAGGTTATTGTCCAGTCGCCGCTCCATTGCCAATCGCCCAAGACGGCGGCGAGGACTCCGCCGTTACCGAGCCAGCGTTTGTCTTTACCGAAAGGCAGTTCCCATAGATAGTCCGCGGTGAAGCGATGCGTTTGATTGAAGCTGGAAAGACCGCGCTCGGCGGCGAGATCCAAAGGATTTTGCGCGACGGAAGTTGATCCGGCTACGACTGTAGCTGCGCTGCCTCCTCCGCCGCCACCGCGGCCGCCAAAGCCACCTCCGCTGGTGGAAATAACGATGCCGTTGCCGATGGAAGATGCGTTATCGAGCGATTTGGAATACGTGTAAGTGCCTCCGACGGAAATTCCATTTTGTAGGCGCTTGCGCACGCGAATGGAACCGGCGTGCAAGATGGAATCACCTTGCGAGGATTCCAGTGAAAAAGGAGCGGCGTTGCACCAAATGAGGCTGGGATTGGAGCAGTTGCTCGGATTGAGTGTCCGGTTCGGCGCTTCGAGAATGTCGAGGGCCGTGCCTTTGCTCCCGGTATAGTCCACGTTTACGAGCAGCGTAGGACGGACTTCCTGTTGCACATCTACATCCCACATCTGCACATAACCCAGCCGATAGTTGGGATCCACCGCGAAGTTGTTGGTGATTTGGCCTGACACTGCCGAGGGAAATCCATTTTGCAGGGTGAGAGGCACGGGACTGTTGACGGCCAGATTGGTCTGGGTGGTGGTAAAGGGCGGCTGGAAGGCCAGGTTCTGCGCCATGCTCTGATAGTCGCTCAGGTTGTAGTTGATGCCGTATCCGGCGCGGACGACGGTTTTGGAGGCTGGCTTCCAGGCGAGTCCGACACGCGGCGCAAAGTTGTTGCGATCGGGTTTAACAATTGTTTGGGGAACGCCCGCCTGGCCGGCCAGCAAAGGTGTGGGCAAGACTGCGGGGTTGAACGTGGGTGAAACGGCAAGATTCACGAGTTGATTGCTGATCTCGGAATACGGAGAGACATATTCGTAGCGGACGCCCAGATTAAAGCTCAAATTGCCGCGAGCACGCCAATTGTCCTGCGCGTAAAGATCCCAGGAGTTGCCTCGGAAGTGAAAGTCGCGAGTGCTGCCAGGGGTTGCGCCATATTGCACGGAAGTTTCCTGCGGCAAACCGAGAAGAAAGTCAGCAAAGTCGTATCCGCTGAACCCACCATTGAATAAGAATGATCCGCGCGGGTTGCTGTCACTTTCGGTATTGAGCTGGATGCGGCGGAAATCCCCGCCCCAGATGACATTGTGCTTGCCGTGGTTCCAGATCATGCTGTCGGCAAAGGTAAGCGTCTGGTTGCGCAGCAGCGAAGGACTCACGTCGGTCAGCCCGGCCACGTCGGTAAAGGAAAGATTGGGAACGCCCCAATCGAAGGGATTCTGGGAAATGCCCTGAATACCGAGGTTCCCGGCTATGTTCTGGGAAAAAGCAAAAAGATTTTGAGTTTGGCTGCGGTTGCTGTTGAACTCTACGCGCACGGTGTTAATTAATTTTCCGAAGGTGCGAGTGTAGGAGATGGGCACATCCCAACTGCGCACGCTGGTGGTCCCGCCTAGCCCCGGGAAAGCATTGGTGAGGTTCGATTCAGAGTGATGGTAGTGGAGGCCAAAACTTAAATTGTTACGCGGGCCTCGGCCGCGGCCACGACCGCCCTGGCGAGTAGTGGTAGCTCCCAGAGTACGATTTAAGCGAATGTTTAGATCGTCGCCGCTGGTGTTGGTTGCGGTGACGAAATGAAAATTCTGGGTTGCTCCCGGCAAGTTTGGCATTGGAATGTACGCGAGCAATCCCTGCGCGATGGGATTGATCTGGGGAATCGTGTCATTGGCGAAAGGCGATCCGGTGCTGGGATCAACAATGTTTGCGATTCCCGTAAAGTTACCCGCGCGCTCGGCGGCGGTGGGGACGGTTGAAAATTCGTCGAAGGGAGTTTCTCCGCGGGTGCCGTTGTAGTTGACGAAGAAGAAAGTTTTGGAGCCGCCTTTGTAAATTTTCGGGATATTGAGCGGGCCGCCCAGGGAAGCTCCGAAGCGGTGGGAGATAAAGTCGGGCTTGCTGGTGGGCTGGCCCGTCACGGAAAAAGGCGATGCATTGAGCGCGCCATCCTGCACATCGTAATAAACGCTGCCGTGCGGCTGATTACTGTTGAAGCCGCCGCGACCGCGGCCTCCTCTGCCGCCCGCGCCGCCAAGGATAAATCCGCCGCCTCCACCGCCGAAGCCGCCACCAAAGCCTCCGCCGAAGGCGCTGCCGAAACCGCCTCCCATGCCACCGGGCAAATTGCCTGAATATTGCTGCCGCATTTCCTGAAAGCGTTGCTGCATTTCCGTGCTGCTCATGTTGCCGAATGGGTTGGAGGTATTGCCTGCCACGGAAACCGATTCAGTGGCGGCGGTGTCTGACATTCCCGGCAACGCACTACTTCCATTAGCCTCCGCTCCGCCCTGCCAATTGTCGGTGGCGTCGCTCTGCATGACAGACATACTTTGAAAGCCGCGCTGGTTCCCTTCTCCACCGCTGTTCTGCGAGCCGGTAGGAATCCCCATGGCAGCGGCAAGCTCCTGCGATGTGGCTTGCTTTGGAGCGCGGGAGAGTAGAACCAATTCCATATCCGCCGTGACGTTGGAAGCAGTCGCGCTGATGTGGACGTCCTGCGTGACTACGGCGAAGGCCGGCATTTGAGCGCGGACCACGTAGTGTCCGGTTGAAGGGACTTGGAGCGTGTAGCTTCCGTCGAGGTCTGAGGAGGTGGAAACTTTCTGTCCGGTAAGCGTGTTGGCGGCGGTCACGGTGACGCCGGGCAACGGCTGGCTTCCGGATTTGACGACTCCATGGATTGTGCCAGAGGTTATGCCTGCGGGAGAAGCTGAGGGTGTATTTTGAGTCGGGTTGTTTTGTGGTGGGCTGTTTGTTGGCGTTCCGTTTTGCACTGCGCCGTTTTGGGCCAAGGCCAATGGAGCGAAAAAAAACGCCAACGCAAGAGCGCCATGGCGGAGCAGAGCGATTTGACGCGCAGCTTTCGAACTGTCCTTGAACACTTTCATGCGCGAAGTTTGCGTCTGCCCTGCCATAGCGGCATTATCAGATCGTGATCATTGGTTAGTCTTGCTAATTATTGTTGCTGGGTGGTGGAGCGCCTTGTTCTCCGCCATTTTGTCCACCACGCGGCCCGCGACCGAAAGGAGGCTGCCCAACATTTAATTGCGAAGGCACGAAGACATCGTTCTTAAGTTCGCCGCGGCCAAACACGTGGTCTCCCACTTTGAGGTCGGTCAGCGTGACGCTCTCATTATCTTTACGGAAGGAAGTGTTCTCGTCCACGGTAATGTTCTGCGAGACGCCGTCAGGACGCTGGATGGTCAACTGAGTTCCGTTCACGGCGGTGATCTCGCCCATAATAATTGTTTTGCCGAGATTTTCGCGGAAGTTGCCGCCTGGACCACCCATGCCCATTCCGCCTTCGGGGCGTTCGGCTACAACTTCAGCCTGCCAAACGCCATCTTTCTGTTCGCCGCGGACGAAGACTCTGTCTCCGACTTTCAAATCAGAGAGCTTGGCATCTTCGCGGCCTTTGCGGAAACGCGTTTGATCAGTCACGTTCACTGGCGCAGTTTGACCGTCATGAGTTTTTAACGTAATGGAGTTTCCCGCGATTGCGGTAATGGTTCCACCAGTACCGGGGCCGCGACGATAGCCGCCATTTCCCTGCGCCTGCGATTGAGCGTCGGGTTGGGGCGTTTGCGGTGCATCCTGCGCCCAAACACAAAATGCTGAAACAAGAACCAAGGCAATGATGCGAACGATGCGCATGTTACTCCTCCTGAACCAGACACGTATTGAAACACCAGTCGTTTCGCAGCACCGGTAAAGAGTCAGTCAAGGAAGGTAAAACTTTGTAAAGATGGGAGTCCACGCTTGACCATATTCATCCTAGGATTGATGCTGCCAAAGGTACTCAAAACAACTTTGAGCAATAGGGGTTAACATAACTAGGTTCAATGAGTGCAGGAATTGCAACTAATAAATCTGAAATACGGGTCAAACATGATCGCATCGCCACTATCGTCTGACGTAAATCCGGGAGTAGATCCAGGAACAGAAAGCAAGCGGGGAAAGGGCCGATCGTCGCGGATAAAATCTCCCTGCCTGCTTGTACCAATTTTACTGCTTTGCCTCAGTTTTGCCGCGTGCAGCGGCGGAGACAGTGACGCAAAGGCCGGGCGGGCCCGGGGAAACACAGGACAGCCGATGCCAGTTTCGGTGGCGACCGCCAAAGTCCAGGACATGCCCGTTTACCTGACGGGACTAGGTTCAGTGAGCGCGTTCAATACGGTTTCTGTCAAGACACGCGTGGATGGGCAGCTGGTGAAAGTCGCGTTCAAAGAAGGTCAGCACGTTAATAAAGGAGACCTGCTGGCGGTGATCGATCCGCGGCCTTATCAGGTAGCGCTGGAGCAGCAACAGGCGACTCTATTTAAAGATCAGGCGCAGCTTCGCGATGCTCAACTGAATTACCAGCGGTACAAGGGATTGTTGCAGGAATCTGGCGCCATGTCGCAGCAGCAAGTGGACACCCAACAGGCGACGGTGGATCAATTGGAAGGCACGGTGCGCACCGACCAGGCGAATATTGACAATGCAAAGCTTAACCTTAGTTATTGCAACATTACGGCGCCGGTAAGCGGACGAATTGGTCTGCGGCTTGTGGATCCGGGAAACATGGTCCATGCCGCTGATACGACGGCAATGCTGGTGATCACGCAATTGCAGCCCATCGCCGTGTTGTTCACGCTGCCGGAAGACAGTTTGCCTTCCGTGCAAAAGCAGATGGGACAACGGTCGTTGCCGGTGGAGGCCTATAGCCGCGACGATCAGACGAAGCTGGAGAGCGGCACGCTGCTGACGATCGACAACCAAATTGACCAGACCACTGGCACGGCGAAATTGAAAGCTGTGTTTGCCAATAAGGATGAGCAGCTATGGCCCAACCAGTTTGTGAACATCCGCATGCTGCTTGAGACGCGCAAGAAAGCGACCATCATTCCGGCGGCGGCAATCCAACGCGGTCCGCAGGGAAATTTTGTCTACGTGGTAAAACCCGACAAAACAGTGGACGTTCGCGAAGTACAGGTTGCGCTGACGCAGAACAACAGCAGCGCCATTAGCAGCGGTATTTCCGCTGGAGACATCGTGGTGACCGACGGTCAGGACAAACTGCAGGCGGGCAGCAAAGTTGAGCCGCGCACGCCGGGAGCGGGAAAGACGCAGCAGGCGGAAAACGGAAGTACTCCCGAGCAATCTCCAGGAACGCCCACGCAATGAATCCGTCGCGATTATTTATTCTTCGTCCGGTTGCAACCATTCTGCTCACCTGTGGTTTGTTGCTGGTGGGCATTGTTGCCTATCGCGCCCTACCGGTGTCGGCATTGCCGGAGGTTGACTATCCCACGATCCAGGTAATGACGTTTTATCCGGGAGCGGGGCCGGATGTAATGGCTTCGTCGGTGACCGCGCCTTTGGAGCGGCAGTTTGGGCAGGTCCCTGGGCTCAGCCAGATGACCTCGACGAGCTCCACGGGCAGCTCGCTGATTACTCTTCAATTTAACCTGAATGAAGATATTGATATTGAAGAACAGCAGGTACAGGCAGCCATCAATTCAGGCGGCACTTATCTGCCCAAGGACTTGCCGAATCCTCCGATTTACAGCAAGGTAAATCCCGCCGATGCGCCGATTCTTACGCTGGCGCTTACTTCGAAAATATTGCCGCTTTCAAAAGTCGAAGACCTCGCCGATACGGCGCTGGCGCAGAAGATTTCGCAGCTTCCCGGAGTGGGGCTCGTCTCAATCAGCGGCGGACAAAAACCGGCGGTGCGAATTCAGGCGAACCCCACGGCGCTTGCTTCCTACGGGATGAGCCTGGAAGATCTGCGGACAGCGCTGGGAAATCAGAATGTTGATCAGGCCAAGGGAGTTCTGAACGGCCCAAGGCAGCAGTTCACGATCGGCGCGAATGATCAACTGCTTACCAGCGCCGACTACACAGGACTGGTTGTCGCCTATAAGAACGGCGCGCCCGTTCGCTTGTCCGATGTGGCCACGGTGATGGACGGCGCCGAGAACACGATGCAGGCCGCGTGGATGAATCAAACGCCGGCGGTCATTGTAAATATTCAACGGCAGCCGGGCGCAAACATCATCAGCGTGTCGGACCGCATTACGGCCCTCTTGCCGCAACTGCAGCATTCGATGCCGCAGTCGGTTGATCTGCAGATTTTGACCGACCGCACGGAAACCATTCGGGCCTCCGTGAAGGACGTGCAGTTTACGCTGATTCTTACCATTGGCCTGGTGGTTCTTGTCATCTTCCTTTTCCTGCGCAATCTGGCGGCCACCGTGATTCCCAGCGTCGCGGTTCCGCTCTCCATCATCGGGACTTTTGCGGTTATGTATTTGGTCGGCTACAGCCTGAATAATCTTTCGCTCATGGCGCTGACCATTTCCACAGGCTTCGTGGTGGATGACGCGATCGTGATGATCGAGAACATCGACCGTTTTTTGGAGCAAGGGTTCTCGCCTCTTGAAGCCGCGCTGAAGGGTGCAGGGCAGATCGGTTTCACGATCGTTTCGTTGACGGTATCGTTGATCGCTGTGCTTATTCCGCTTTTGTTCATGGGCGACATTGTGGGCCGTTTATTCCGCGAGTTCGCGGTGACGCTGGCGGTCACCATTCTAGTTTCCGCGGTCGTCTCGTTGACCCTGACGCCGATGATGTGCGCGAAGCTGCTGCGCTACAAAGATCCGGCGAAACAGGGACGGTTTTATAAATCATCAGAAAAGTTTTACGAGCGCGTCATTGAATATTACGGTCGAACGCTGAAGTGGGTGCTGAAGCATCAGACGGCCACCCTGTTGGTCACCCTTGGAACACTGGTATTGACTCTTCTTTTATACGTGTACGTGCCCAAAGGGTTCTTCCCGGTGCAGGATACCGGCGTGCTAATGGGTATTACCGAGGGACCTGAGAACGTCTCCTTCCCTGCTCTTTCGCAGCGGCAGCAGCAACTGGCGGGAGTGATTCTTAAAAACCCGAATGTTGCGAGCCTCTCGTCCTTCATTGGGGTGGATGGCACGAATACCACGCCGAACAGCGGACGCATTCAAATCAACTTGAAGCCTCGCGACCAGCGCAATGAAAGCGCCACAGAAATAATTCGCGATCTTATGCCGGAGGCGGCGAAGGTCCAGGGCATTACTTTGTATCTGCAGCCCGTGCAGGATTTGACGGTGGAAGATCGCGTGAGCCGGACGCAATATCAGTATTCCATGGAAGACGCTGACGCCAGCGAACTGGCAGTTTGGGCGCCGCAACTTTTGGACAAGCTCAAGCAGTCGCCCAAGCTGCTGGATGTGGCCAGTGACGAACAAAACAATGGGTTGGAAGCGGATTTGGTGGTGGACCGCGATACCGCGTCACGGCTTGGAATTCTTCCCGCCGCGATTGACAGTACTCTCTACGACGCTTTTGGACAGCGGCAGATTTCGACTATATACACGCAGTTGAACCAGTATCACGTGGTGCTCGAAGTGAGCCCGCAGTTCGCGGAGAATCCGGATTCGCTAAAAAACCTTTATGTAGCGTCGTCCACGGGGACGCAAGTCCCGCTCTCGGCTTTCAGCCACATTGAGCGGCGGAACGCTGCGCTGGCAATCAATCATCAGGGGCAATTTCCCGTGGTCACGCTATCTTTTAATCTTGCACCGGGCGCGTCATTAGGAGATGCGACCACGGCGATTGATGCGGCCGAACAGGACATTCACCTGCCGGTGAGCATTCATACAAGTTTTCAGGGGACCGCAGCGGCGTTTCGCAATTCACTATCTTCAGAGCCGTGGCTGATTCTGGCTGCGATTATCACGGTCTACATCGTACTGGGGGTTTTGTACGAGAGTTACATTCATCCCATAACGATTCTTTCAACACTGCCGTCGGCGGGCGTGGGCGCTTTGCTGGCTTTGCTGATCACGGGACATGATCTCGATGTCGTCGGGTTGATAGGAATCATTCTGCTGATTGGCATCGTGAAGAAGAATGCCATCATGATGATTGACTTTGCTCTTGAGGCCGAGCGCGAAGAGAAGAAGGAACCTGAAGAGGCCATTTTCCAGGCTTGCCTGCTCCGATTCCGGCCCATCATGATGACAACCATGGCGGCGCTGCTGGGCGGACTGCCTCTTGCCTTGGGCACCGGCACGGGTTCAGAGTTGCGGCGTCCACTGGGCATCACGATTGTTGGTGGGTTGCTGGTGAGCCAGCTGCTTACCTTGTACACGACGCCGGTGGTTTACCTGTGGTTTGACCGGCTGGCGCAGAAATTTTCCAAATATCGCGTGGGAAATCCGGTGGAAGCCCCCGCGGTTGGGGATTAGCCATGAACATCTCCGCCCCATTCATCAAGCGGCCCGTGGGTACTTCATTGCTCACGTTCGCGCTGTTTCTGTCTGGGGCGCTGGCCTTCAATTTCCTTCCCGTGGCTCCTCTGCCGCAGGTGGAATATCCGGTGATACAGGTGGGCGCATCGCTTCCCGGGGCAGACCCGCAGACCATGGCGTCGGCGGTGGCCACGCCGCTGGAGCGTCAATTTGGCCGTATTGCCGGCATCAATCAGATGACTTCGACGAGCCAAGCTGGCTCAACCGGCATTGTGCTGCAATTCGATTTGAATCGAGATATCAATGCCGCAGCGAGAGATGTACAGGCGGCAATCAATGCGGCGCGCAGTCAGCTGCCCACCAATCTTCCGTCAAATCCCTACTATCGGAAAGTGAATCCGGCTGATGCACCCATCTTGATTTTGTCGCTGACTTCGGACACGATCACGGTTCCACAAATGTACGATGCTGCGGACTCAATCCTCGCGCAAAAGTTGGCGCAGGTAAGCGGGATCGGGCAGGTATTCGTCGGTGGTTCCGCGCAACCGGCGGTGCGCGCGGAAGTAAATCCAACCGTCCTGAACAAGCTGGGGATTGGTCTGGATTCGGTGCGCAATGTGCTCGGCTCCGCCAACGCGAATTCTCCCAAGGGCCAGGTCGCCGACGCAAACACGGCCTGGACAATCAATTCCAACGACCAGATCAAAGTGGCCGAGCAATACAAGCCATTAATCGTTGGATATGATCGCGCTACGGGCGCAGCGGTGCGCCTGGGCGATGTTGCCGACGTCGAAGATTCGGTCCAGGATGCGCGCGTGATGGGGCTGGCGAATGGCAAATCGGCTGTGCTGGTGATCGTCTTTCGGCAGCCGGGCGCCAATATCATTGATACCGTAGACCGGGTCTACGCGTTGCTGCCGCAGTTGCAGTCGTCTATTTCTCCAGCAATTCATGTGGGCGTGGTCATGGACCGTACCACCACGATTCGCGCCTCCGTAGATGACATTGAAATCACGCTTCTGATTTCGATTGTGCTGGTAATTCTAGTGGTCTTTCTTTTCCTGCGCACCGTGCGGTCCACGGTGATTCCGAGTATCGCAGTGCCGCTATCACTGGTCGGGACATTCGGGGTGATGTATTTGCTGGGGTACAGCCTGGATAACCTTTCCCTCATGGCGCTTGCTGTTTCCACTGGCTTCGTTGTGGACGATGCCATTGTAGTGCTCGAAAACATCATGCGTTACCTGGAAAAAGGAATGCGCCCGGTGCAGGCAGCGTATCGCGGCGCGAAAGAGATTGGCTTTACCGTCCTTTCCATGAGCACTTCGCTGGTGGCGGTGTTTATTCCGCTGTTGCTGATGGGCGGAATTGTTGGGCGATTGTTCCGCGAATTCGCAGTGACGCTCAGCATTACCATCGCAATCTCTTTGCTGGTGTCCCTGACCACGACGCCGACCATGTGCGCGAAATTTCTAAAACCGCTGGGCGAAGAGAAACATGGACGGTTGTACAAATTTAGCCAGGGAATTTTTGACAGAATCCTGGCCATTTATGAGCGAATCTTGCGCGTAGTTTTGCGGCACCAGCCGGTAACGCTGGTGATTACGATTTTGACCGCGGTCTTGAGCGTATTCCTTTACGCGAGAGTCCCCAAAGGATTTTTCCCCGAGCAGGACACGGGACGCGTCTCGGGCGCGGTGCAGGCTTCCCAGGACATTTCTTTCGACGCGATGAGCCAGAAGATGCGGCAGTTCGTGCGCATCGTACTGCAGGACCCCGCGGTACAAACCATCGTTGGGTTTGCAGGCGGCAATACCTCGAGCAACCAGGGACGGATGTTCATCACGTTAAAACCGCTAGCGGAACGGAAAATGTCCGCCGACCAGGTCATCGGGCGGTTGCGGAGAAAGCTGGCAGTTGTCCCCGGGGCCACCTTGTTTATGCAGTCGTCGCAAGACCTGAGCATCGGCGGCAGGCAAAGCCAGGCCCAATATCAGTACACGCTACAAAGTGAAAACCTCCAGGACTTAAATTATTGGGCCCCACGTCTTTTGGCGAAGTTGAGGGCGATGCCGGAACTGCGGGATGCCAATACTGACCAGCAGACGTTTGGCCTGCAAACGGACATCATTATTGATCGCGACACGGCTGCGCGGTTGGGGGTCACGCCGGCGGACATTGATAACGCGCTATACGACGCATTTGGCCAGCGGCAGGTCTCTACCATTTACCGGCAACTGAATCAGTATCACGTGGTGATGGAAGTCCAACCACAGTTCCAGCGCAGTGAAGAGGCCCTGCAGGCGATCTATGTGCGCTCTTCCAATGGGCAAGTAATTCCGATTTCCGCTTTTACGAAATTCGGCCCATCGAATACGCCGCTGGCTGTGAATCACCAGGGACAATTCCCCGCCGTGACTTTGTCATTCAATCTGGCCCCGAATATTTCCCTGGGACAAGCAACAAAGTTGATTGACGACGCAAAAGACCAAATGGGCTTCCCTACCACCATCCAGGCGGATTTCCAGGGAACGGCTGCGGCGTTTCGCGACTCGCTTGCCAGCATGCCAATTCTGATTCTTGCTGCACTGGCGACGGTTTACATTGTGCTCGGCGTGTTGTATGAGAGCTTTATTCATCCGATTACGATTCTTTCCACGCTGCCTTCAGCCGGAGTGGGCGCGTTGCTGGCCTTGCTCGCCTTCCACATGCAGTTGGACGTCATAGGAATGATAGGCATCATTCTGCTGATAGGACTGGTGAAGAAGAACGCCATCATGATGATTGACTTCGCGCTGGATGCGGAGCGGCGGGAGGGAAAATCGCCGATAGATGCGATTTATGAGGCCTGCACGCTACGCTTTCGTCCCATTATGATGACAACTATGGCCGCATTGCTGGGTGCGCTGCCGCTGGCTCTCGGTACGGGCGTTGGTTCAGAGTTGCGGCGTCCATTGGGAATTACGATTGTTGGCGGATTGATTTTCAGCCAGGCGCTGACTTTGTTCACCACCCCGGTGGTTTATTTGTATATGGACCGACTGCGGTCGCACACGCGCAAGCAATTTGTTCCTCTTGAGCCGAGTGGATCACAAGCGGACTAATTTTGATCAATTCCAGGATTCACAACTTGCTGAAGATCTGAGCTAATTCTTTGAGCTGATTCTAGACGGCGGCTTTTGCTTTTGCGTGGCTGGCCAGCAATGGCGGCTGTTCCCCAAAGGCGTGGAATCCAGCGCGGTCCATGGCTATCCGTACTTCAGGATTGCGCATGAAAGTATTCCAGACAAACTGGCTGCGGGCGTTTTCCGCCATCAGCATAGTGATTCCCACATCAATTCCCAGCACGTCGCGGCTTACCCATCCCGTGAGCGGGTTGAACGCGTCCACGAAGCCGTAGCGTTTCCAGATTTGGTCACCGTAGTAGCTGCGCAGATTTTTCAGGACGGCAATGGCATCGCTGTAAACGAATGGGAGCGAACCCGCGGCAGCTGCGGGAACAATCGTTCCATCAATCGGACCTTGCATAGGTGGACCGCCCCAGGCCACGTATCCCTTGCGTGAATCGGAGGCGGTGATGCCCCAGACTTTTTTGGAGTAGCAAGGAAACTTGCGGTTCAGCTCCGCGCAGAATTGCTGGTGCGCCTGCGAGGCCAGCACGGAATTTTCAAAGTAGTTGGTGTAGTCATCCTGCTTGCCCCGAAAATCAAACCAGGCGTGCGAAAACTGGTGCACAAACAACGGAGCGGGCGAGGAGATGAAGCGGTAGTTGCCGTAAGTCATCCACGGACGGCGAATGCTGCGCCAACACTCTGCGGGAATGGGATGCGTCGGCGACCCCATCGCGAGCAGGTACAACATCATGGACTCACAGTAAGAGTCCCAGCGATGGCCGCTGAAGCCGGATTCGGGCGTCCAAGCCATGCTGAAAAGCTTTCCTTTGTTCAACGCCCAATTCCAATCCACGCGATTGTAGATAGCGTCGCTAAGACGGCGGATTTCAGGGTCATCAAAGTACTCCCGGCAGGTCAACACGCCGCAGAGCAGGATCGCCATATCAATTGGTGAAATTTCTGAGGAATGGCTGCGGGCCCCCGTTTTCATATCCACAAAGTGGTAAATGAAACCGTGGACGTCCGGGGCCTTCTCGGCCAGAAATTGGAGAGAAGCCTGTATGCGGGCCTTAATTTCTTCGGAAGAGCGGTAATTTCGCTGATGGCCGATGCACAGGGCCGTTAAACCGAAGCCGGTTGCGGCGGCGCTGGCCAGCGTGCGATTGTCTCCGCCATTGGCATTGGCCCGGTCACGAACTAGTCCGGTATCGGGATCTGCTTCATTCCAAAAATATTCGAACGCTGTACGCTCCACTTCGTCCAGCAACGTGGCATCATCCCGGCGGGCGGGATTGGGTGGTAGAAATACGTCCGAAGTAAGGCCCCTACCGGCGAGAGGGAAAACTGCTGTTGCGCTGATTACGCCGTATAAAAAATCGCGTCGCGTCCAAGTCATGAAATGAGAGCCAGTAACCCTATGTCGTTATGCCGGCTGAACCAGTAGTGAGGATTCAGCCACGCGCTATGAAAATATTTCCGCGAAGACGGAATTAATTGCACTCAGACTAGCATGAGTTTTACTGCGGAAAACACTGTATGACCATTAATTTTGTGGGTCAAGGCAGGGATTGAAGCGGCCATCACGAGAGTAATAGGGCAAACGCCTTACATCGTGCTGCTATCTTGGAATTTTTTTGATGTTGTGGCGGAAGACCTAGAAATTATTTGTGGGCAGGATGAAAATCCTAATAGTCCATGAACCAAATCGTAACTCGCTGCGAAACAAACCCTTGGCTTGGTGGCCGCATCTTTGGTCGCGTATGATGTTCTTCACATTCACTCGGGTCAGCATTCCTCTAGATACCAAAAGTTTCAGGAACGCATAGAACAAGCTATGGCGGGACGGGAGAGTTTCTGGAGTAGCTGGCGGGAGCGCCTGGAGGCGCTACGCAACGTTCCCCCTGTTCTGAAAATCGTTTGGGACTCGGGCCGCCTGGTGGTCGTTCTGGGCTTGGTCTTTCGGCTTTTCGTTTCCCTGCTGCCCATCGCCATCCCTTACGTCACCAAGATCATTATTGACGCCATTTACCAGGCGCGCACCACACATCAGCCTATTCGCCCGCATTTTTGGTGGTTTGTAGCGGCCGAGTTCTCTCTGGCGGTGCTGGCCAGCATTTTTTCTCGCGTCATTGATTACCTGAATTCACTACTCGCCGATAAATACGTTCGCCACGTCAGCATTCAAGTCATGAAGCAGGCGGCGAGCCTCGACCTGATCGCCTACGAAGACCCGGTCTACTACGACCGCCTGGAACGCGCTCGCGTGCAAGCCACGGACCGGTTGGCCATGGTCCAGTCCATCGGACAGCTGGCGCAGCAGGCCATTACCGCGGTTGGCATGTCCATCGCGATCATGGTTTATTCGCCCTGGCTGGTTCTGTTACTGATCGCCGGCGTTGTCCCGGCATTCCTAGGCGAAAGCCATTTCGCCTTTCTCGGATACGCGAAGAACTTTAAGCAAACACCTATCAAAAGACAGCTTGACTACTTGCGTGTGGTCGGAGGAAGCAAAGAAGCGGCAAAGGAACTTAAGCTGTTCGGCTTGAAAGATTTTTTCACGAACAGGTTCCGATTGCTCTCCGATCAAATCTATGCGGAAGATGTGTCGCTGGCGCAGCGCAAGCTGACAGCGACTGCGCTGCTTTCGATTCTTGCGACGCTCGGTTATTACTCCGCCTACGTATTCATCGTTTGGCGCACCATCCAAGGCGAGCTATCTATTGGAACGCTTGTTTTTCTCGCCGCGCAGATACTGGGCGCCAGCATGAACATCCAGCAGATATTTTCCACAGTGGCTGGGATTGCCGACCAGGCATTGTTCCTTACAGATCTGCTCGCATTTTTCAAGATGGAGCCTACGATCAAATCCAAGCCAAATGCCCTGCCCGCGCCACGACCTATTATCGGAGGGTTTGAATTTATCAATGTATCGTTCAGCTACCCCGGCAGTCCGCGCCGCATTTTGAATGGATTGAACTTCCACCTGCATCCGGGGGAACGAGTTGCGCTGATTGGAGAAAACGGACAGGGGAAGACGACCATCGTGAAGCTTATTACCCGCCTCTACGACCCTACCGAAGGGCAGATACTGCTCGACGGCATAGACCTGCGGGAGTACAGCCTAGAAGACCTGTATGGCCAGATAGGCGTGATTTTCCAGGATTTCATGCGCTATGAGATGACGGCGCGGGAGAACATTGCCGTAGGCAAGATCGAGGAACTAGCGAATTTGCCGTTAATTGCCGATTCAGCTGAAAAGAGCATGGCGGCAGAGGTAATCGCCAAGCTCCCTGCGAATCTGGAGCAGATGCTGGGGCGGCGGTTTGAAGGCGGTGTGGACTTATCCGGCGGCGAGTGGCAAAAGGTCGCGCTGGCACGGGCATACCTTCGCGACGCGCAACTGCTGATTTTGGACGAACCCACCGCGGCCCTTGATGCTCGAAGCGAGTATCAGGTTTTCCAGCGCTTCGCCGAACTGACGCTCGGTAAGATGGCGCTGTTCATTTCTCATCGCTTTTCAACCGTGCGCATGGCAGATCGCATCGTAGTACTTGAAAACGGCAACATAGTAGAAGAAGGCAATCACGAGTATCTTGCTCGTCTCGGTGGACGGTATGCCGAGATGTTTGAGATGCAGGCCGCAAGCTACCGCTAGAGACCAAAAAGAATGCCCCAGGACACCCATTTGGAGATGGTGAACAAAGAGGCCGAACGATTGCCGGAGACATTTTCCGCTTCCGAACTCCCCGCCATCGGCGCACAGGGCGAAAGCCTGGCGCGCGAACTCGCATGGGTCCCGGGCACCCTGTCTTCCAAATATTTTCAGAATCGAATCAACCGGTTAGGCTTCCTTTTAAGGCCTTTGTTCGTTTCGCTAAGCTCTCTGGAAAAAGGAATTTCCGGCTCCGATGATTTCAACTGGCTTCGCGATAACGTGCGCCTGCTCTATTCGGAGCTCGGCAGCATTCACGAACAAATTAAGACCTTGCCGCGGTTGCCGCACGTGCAAAATTCCCAGGGAGAGGTTTTGCCGAGGGCGGCTGCTCTGGCGGAAAGCTATTTGGCCGCTGTTGCCTACGAATTCAGCGAGCAGACTTTTACCGAATTTGTGAGTGCCTTCCAGCATAAGACCGCCCTCAACATGAAGGAATTGCTCACCATTCCCTTGGCGATCAAGGTCATCCTGCTCGACCGCCTGGGAGAACGTGGACACCAGCTTCTTTCTGATTTGAACGGTACTTACGGGATTGGAATTTGCGTTCGTAGCCTCCGCGAAGCGTCACACACCTCGTGGAAGACGCTGCTTGAGCCGCTCATCCTTTTCGATCTCGTTCTACGGGAAGATCCCGCGGGCGCGTATGCCCGTATGGATTACGAGAGCCGCGAGTTGTATCGCAATGAGATCGTGGAAATCGCGGAGCGGTGCGATCGCGGGGAAACAGGCGTTGCCAAGGAAGCACTGGCGCTAGCTCGCCAAGCGGCAAATTGGAATTCCGGGGACGAACGCATTACCGCGCGGCAATCGCACGTCGGGTACTACCTGCTGGGCGAAGGCGCACCATTGCTGCAGCAGAGGGTCGGATTCAATCCAAAGCCGGGACGAAAGCTGCTTACACTGCTTCGCCGCAATCCGGATGAATTCTATCTGCCCGGCATTTTGCTGATGTCGTTAATAATACTGTCGGCCATTTTGTTACTGCTCACGCCGCGTTATACGCCCATCGGCCTGATTTTGTTTTCCATGGTCGTGCTGCTGCTCCCGAGTTCGCAAACCGCGGTGCAGCTGATCAACTATTTGACGACTTCCCTGCTGCGCGCGCAGATCATTCCGAAGCTGGATTTTTCCGGAGGCATTCCTGACGATTGCGCTGCTCTTGTCGCCATTCCCGCGCTCTTGCTGAATGAAGATCAAATTCACCGGCTTGTGGACAACCTTGAGGTCCGCTACCTCGGCAATCGCGACCGCAACTTGCATTTCCTATTGCTGACCGATTTGCCAGATTCCCGTGAACGGCCCAACGAAAATGATCCGCGCGTGGATATGTGCGCGGACCTGATTCGAGGATTGAGTGAGAAATATTCCAAGGACGGCACCGGTTCGTTCTTAATGCTGCATCGGCACCGCGTTTACAATCCACGCGAACGAGTGTGGATGGGATGGGAGCGTAAACGGGGAAAGCTGCTTGATCTCAATCAATTGTTACGCAACCAATACGACAGTTTCCCGGTGAAGGTTGGGGACTTGAGCGTGCTCGAACACGCGCGGTTCGTTATTACCCTGGATGCGGATACGGAATTGCCTCGCGGTTCGGCGCAGCGCATGGTAGGCGCGATGGCGCATCCTTTAAACCGCGCGATTATCGATCCACAAAAGAACATTGTGGTCGCCGGCTACGGCATTCTACAGCCGCGTGTGGGAGTTAGCGTGCAGAGCGCGGGAGTTTCCCGGCTGGCCAATATTTATTCCGGTCAGACTGGCTTTGATATTTACACGCGGGCGATCTCAGACGTGTATCAGGATCTATATGGTGAAGGGATTTTTGCCGGCAAAGGGATTTACGAGGTTGAGACCGTCCACAAAGTGCTCGACCGCCGTTTTCCCCGTAATGCTCTGCTTAGCCATGATCTGATTGAGGGAGCCTACGCGCGCGCAGGTCTCGCGAGCGACATTGAAGTGATCGAAGATTATCCCTCCCATTACAGCGCCTATAACCGCCGCAAACATCGCTGGCTGCGCGGAGACTGGCAAATTGCGGAGTGGCTGTTCCCGCGAGTTCCCGATGAAACGGGCAAGCGCGTGCAGAACCCCATCTCGGTCATTTCGCAATGGAAAATTCTGGACAATTTACGCCGCAGTTTAGTGGAGCCGGCCACCCTGCTGCTTTTCGTGCTGGGATGGCTGGTGCTGCCCGGGTCCGCTTTGTTGTGGACCATCGCGACCGTGGGCATCCTGTTTGTTCCTGTCTGGTTTCAATTCGCCTTTAATCTCGTCCGCGCCGCGGTGGAAAAGAAAAAAGAAATCGCTCGCGACGCCACAGACACTTTGAGCAGCGCGAATTTCGGCGTGCTGCTTACGCTCATCTTCCTCGTTCATCAAACGCTGGTTTCTCTCGACGCCGTGATCCGCACGATGGTGCGGCGAATATACACCCGGCAACGAATGCTGGAATGGGAAACCGCTGCGGAAGTCGAACTGGGAAGGAACAAGCGCGCGCCAGTGGATGTCTATTTGGACTGGATGCCCGCGATTGCTCTCGTCCTTGGCTTGCTCGTCTTCTGGATTCGTCCGCGGGCGCTGGCCGGGGCGGTCCCGATCTTAGTGTTGTGGGCGAGCAGCAAGTTGGTGGCTTTGTGGTTGAATCGTCCGCCGGGCCCCTTGCGCAACGAAGTTTCCCAGAAGGACGAAAAGTTTCTGCGTGGTTCCGCGCTGCGTACGTGGAGATATTTCGCCGAATTTAGTAACGAAGAGCATCATTGGCTGATTCCTGACAACGTGCAGGAAGAGCCATTGAAAGTGGCGCCGCGCGTAAGCCCTACCAATGTCGGACTACTTTTAAATGCGCGGCAGGTGGCATGTGAATTTGGCTATTTGACCGTTCCTGAGTTCGCCGCGCAGACTTTACGCACGCTTGCGACCATCGAGAAGCTACCGCGTTATAAAGGGCACCTGCTCAATTGGTACGACACTAATACGTTGGAGCCGCTTACCCCGTTATTTGTTTCTTCGGTGGATAGCGGGAATCTTGTGGCTTCGCTTTGGACATTGCAACAAGGATGCACCGAGCGTTTGCGGCGACCTGTGATCGAGAACAACGTGCTCGACGGATTCACGGACTATTTGCGCATTCTTCATGACTTGCACGCGTTGCCGCGCAAACCGGTAAGCATTGCGGAACATCATTTAAAAAGCTCCTCCGCGCAGTGGCTGATTGAGCCAGCGCAAAAGGCGCGATTCGCCGAATTGCTGAAAATTCCACGCGCAGCTTCGTCTTCTTCTGGACACCATGGCGAGATCGAATGGTTCGCCGCGTCCGCAGCGCGGCTGCTGGACGCAGTCCGGCAGACAATTTCGTCACACGTGCCCTGGCTCCTGCCGGAATTTGCCTCGTTGCGGCAGGATGCAACGATCGGCCTGAACGCCTCCTACGAGCACCCGGTGCTGCAACGCCTCCCGGAACTTATCGAACGCTTGGAGATGCGCCTGATCGCGGCAATGAATACGACATCGCTCGCGGGCGAACGGCGAGAGTCCTATCAGCGGCTTCTGGATTTATTGCCACAGGCGAGCACAAACGTAACGCGGTTGATTGCCGACCTGCGCAAAATCATTGCCACGGCTGACAGCATAGCCAAAGAGATGGATTTTAACTTCCTGCTCGATAAGCGGAGAAAGCTGCTCTCCGTCGGCTTCGATGCGGGCGCGGAACAACTGCACTCCGCCTGTTACGATCTGCTGGCATCAGAATCACGGATCGCTACCTTTATCGGAATCGCGAAGGATGAAATTCCGCAAGAGACGTGGTTCCTGCTAGGTCGAGCCCACACCTTGGATCGCGGGCGTCCGGTGCTTCTCTCATGGACAGGCACGATGTTTGAATATCTGATGCCTGCGCTCTGGATGCGCTCTTATCCGAACACGCTTCTTGAGCGCTCGCGTGATGCTGTGGTGCGCTTGCAGCGGATGTATGCAGCCGCCAAACACGTGCCGTGGGGCATCTCTGAGTCCGCATATTCGAAAACTGATGAGGCGGGAAACTATCAGTATCACGCTTTTGGAATTTCCCGCGTTGCGTTGCGGAAAGATGACGAAGTGGAATCGCTGGTCATCTCCCCGTACTCTACTTTCCTCGCACTTTCGGTCGACGCAAGCGAGTCTATTCACAATCTACGGGAAATGGCGCATCAGGGCTGGATCGGACCTTACGGTTTCTATGAATCAGTGGACTTCAATCCCGTCCATCACACCTGGCGGCATCGCAATGAAATCGTGCGCTGCTGGATGGCGCACCATGAAGGCATGTCCCTGCTGGCAATCGCTAATTTCCTCCGCGATGATGTCGTGCAGCGCTGGTTCCATGGAGACCCACGGGTGCAGGCGACGGAACTTCTGCTGCACGAGAAGCCGGTTTCGTATGTTCGTCCTCAGTTGAGCGGCTACGGGACGGCAGCGGCGTAGGTGTGAGTCACTGATTCGTGCGCCAATAAACAGACGGACCTCAAAGAGGGCTTAAGACAACACCAAGCTAAAGGGGTTTGCGGACGAAGGTAGGTACGTTGTAGTAGCCCAGTTTTTGCAACTGCAATTTTTTCTGAGCGGCAAACTCATCCACCGCCTCGGTCTCTCCCGCAACCGAGTTGTAATCGTCAAACACGATTAATCCGCCGGGAACAACACGTTCATACAATTGTTCCAGCGCGAAAACGGTGGGTTCCTTGACATCCATATCGAGATGCAGCAGCGCGATTCTGGTCTCAGGGTGAGCGCGCAGATATTCTGGCAGAGTAGTAAAAACGTTTCCCTTTACTAACGCGACATTCTGGAAGGACTTTCGTCGCAAAATGCCGGACAGTTCCTCCACGGACAAACCATTTCCGCCAGCATCTTCAAATCCTCGAATAAAATGCAGATCATCTTCGGAATCCAGGTTTTCGCGAGGAAACTTTCCGAACGCATCGAAGCCAATAATTTGACGTGAAAAATCATTCTCCAAAGCATTGCGGAAGGTCGCCAACCGGATCAGCGATGCGCCCTTGTAAACGCCCAATTCCACTACGTGGCCCGGCAGCCCAAGAATGGATTTATACAATTCGTAATGCGCCAGCATTTTGTTGATGCGCGTGGGACGACTGAACCAGTAGAAGGCATTCTCATGGTCCCAAACGTCGCGGCTTGATAAATCACGGATTGTGAGGTCATCCGCAGAAAGATCAGGCCTCTTCGTTGTCTCAATCGAAGGTTCCAGCAATTCGTCCTCACGCACGGAATCGAGCGCCCTTGTCGTCATTTACACAGACTAACTCTTAAACGAAACGATAGAGATTAACGAAGATTGTTACATCCCGCGAATTCCGGCACGCCGCGCGCCCATAGCTGCAACTACCGCCGCGCAAAAACGCGCGAACCTGGTTTGACGAGCTGGCATTCACATGAGATATTGCTTTCGGATGGTGAGTAATTAAAATCGCCGCCGGACAGTCATTGCTGCAAGCATGTTCAATCTGTAAGGAGCCCCAGATCCATGGTTCGTCTTATCCCCCGGGAGACGAAGTTCTTCCGCATGTTCGCGGAAGTCTCGACTAATCTCACGGAAGGAGCGCGTCTGCTCCACCACATATTGCAAAATCCCAGCAACATCGTCGCGGATGTCAGCAAGATCCAGGACATTGAACATCGCGGTGATGAAATGACGCACAACATTTTCACCACCCTAAACCAAACCTTTATCACTCCTTTCGACCGTGAAGATATTCACGCACTTACGTCTTCCATTGACGATGTGCTTGATTTCGTAAATGCTGCTGCTACGCGGCTTGTTTTGTACAAGATTTATAACCCGCCGCCAGCCGCCGCCGAATTGGCGCAAATCATCGTAGTGCAAACGGAAGAGCTGGCAACCGCAGTTTCCGTGCTGGAAAAGACCCAGCTCATGATCAGCCATTGCGTGGAAATTAACCGTCTGGAAAATGAGGCTGACCGTGTAAGCCGCAAAGCCATTGCCGAGTTGTTCGAGCACGAAAAGGATCCAATTCAACTCATCAAGTTCAAAGAACTATATGAGGTACTGGAAAGCGCGACCGACAAAGCGGAAGACGCAGCCAATGTGCTGGAGACTGTCGCGCTCAAGAGTTCCTGATGTCTGCTTGTCCCCATACCCACTCCGATTGAGGTGCACCCCAGGGTGAATACAGGACTGATACTGCTGATTGTCACCGTTGCCACGGCCCTGTTCTTTGATTTTCTGAATGGCTTTCACGACGCCGCCAACAGTATTGCGACCGTCGTTTCCACACGCGTGCTTTCGCCCAAGCTGGCGGTGGCTTGGGCGGCATTTTTCAACTTCGCAGCTGCGTTTCTGCTGGGGACAGCTGTTGCCCATACCATTGGCCGCGGCATGATCCGCCTGGACTACGTCACGCAATACGTGGTCATCGCGGCATTGGCGGGCGCCATTGTTTGGGACCTGCTCACGTGGTGGTGGGGACTGCCCACATCCTCTTCTCACGCTTTGATCGGCGGCTACGCGGGCGCGGCCATGGCGCGCGCCGCATTAAAAGAAGGCGCACGCTCCGCCTTTTCCGTCATTATTCCGGGTGGATGGACTAAAACGCTCGTCTTTATCGTCGTGGCGCCTGTCATTGGATTAGTCCTCGCGCTCTTGTTTTCTATCATCCTCTACTGGGCGTTTCGCCGCAATTCTCCAAGCCAGGTGGACCACTGGTTCCGCCGATTGCAATTATTCTCCGCCGCCGCCTACAGTCTAGGGCATGGCGGCAACGACGCCCAGAAAACCATGGGCAGCGTCGCGGGCGCGCTGTACACAGCTGGGTACATCAATGCCAAAGAAATGGCAGGAAATTGGGGCCGTTATCACTGGCCGATCATTTTGGCCGCAAACGCCGCCATTGCGCTCGGAACTTATTCGGGGGGCTGGCGCATTGTACGCACCATGGGATCAAAAATTACTAAGCTGAAACCCTTCGGCGGATTCTGCGCGGAAAGCGCCGGAGCCATTACTCTCTTTGGCACGGCGTTAGCTGGAATTCCCGTCAGCACCACGCATACGATCACGGGTGCCATAGTGGGCGTGGGCGCAGTGCATCGGCTTTCGGCAGTGCGTTGGGGAGTGGCCAGGAGAATTGTTTGGGCTTGGATTCTGACCATACCCGCCTCAGCGGCGGTGGCAGCAGCAGTCTTCTGGATTATTCGTTGCTTTTACGCGGCGGCATAAAAACTCAGAACGCTTTGCGTACAACGATTTCGCTGTCGCGAATAAAAAACTGGGCGGAACATTTCCCTGATCCGCAAATGACAGGCAGCAAACCAGCGATCTGCTTGCGTGTAATCAGACCCAGCGTGCCGCAGTGCGGACAGGAGAGCACAGCCCAATAGGGATCTTCCTTTTCCCCGATTTGTCCGGCATTCTCCAGCACGAAGATCGTGCCGGGGTGCATCTGGTCCGGAATCCACTCGCTCAAAATATCTAATTCTGCAATCATTGTGCCTCCTGGAGAAGCGCTTTCTGTTTACGCACGTTTCTTTCTTTCCCGAACTACTCGAATATTTGCGTCGGCCACACTATTTTTTTTCCCGCCGCTGCGGATGACTGCCCGCACCCGCCGGACTGTGTCACTCAGGCAAATTGTCAGCATGGGCTGGCGCGAATTTTTCAGGATGTCCACGATTTGCTGCGGTGAAGTTTCCAGATAAAGCGTGCGGCCATCGGTAAGCAGGTGATAGTCGGATGCTCCACTCACGGTTTCCGCGAGCCTCCGGCTGAATTCGCGTTGCAGGAAACGGACTACCTTGCGCACGCGCTGCAACGAAAAGCCGCGCCGCCGCAATTCGCAAATAACAGCCACTTCGCTGAGATCTTCAAATGAATACAGTCGTTTGTGCCCATCGCGCGCGGGAACCACAATGCCGCGTTCGTCCCACCACTGCAATTGGCGAAGACTGATGCCAGTCAGCGCCACGACGTCGCGGGATGTAAAGCGATCCTGCATTTTCGGCCAGAATTGTTTCAAACATTCCTCTTGCTAAATGTTTCAAACATTGTAGGCATGAGTTGCTTGATGTCAACAAAAGTTTCGATATTTAGGGAGGTAACTATATGAGTTACAGCGAGGTAGCGGAGCTGCAGCTTAATTAAAATTTGTCATTCTGAGCGGAACAATTCATTCGCTTGCGAATGAATTGTGAAGTCGAAGAATCCCTATGGCTATCGCGGCATATAAGATTGTAGGGATGCTTCGACTCGCGCAATTCGAAGACTCGAATTGCAACTTCGCTCAGCATGACAATTTTCAAGGGGAAGGACTTGAGGTAGGAAAAAACTATTTTCCCCCGCCGACAAAGTGGACAATCTCCAACTTATCGCCCTCGGACAATTTTGTTTCGACCCAAAGTTCGCGCCGCACAATCTCGCGATTCAACTCAACCGCCACGCGGTCTTGCTTCATGCCAAGCCGCTCCAGAAGGGATGCCAGCGACAAAGGAGCATCAAACTGCTGCTCTTGTCCGTTGATATTGAGTTTCATGATTGTTAGGGCCGGAATCAGGGTATGAATTCTAACTATGCTTCCACTTTTTTAAGTTGGAACTTTCTGGTTGCCGTCCGCCCCGAATAGCTGGCTTGCACCAGCACGGAAGAATCCGTCAGCGCCGATTCCTCCATTTCCATCTTCATTTCGGCTGTGCCACCGGAATCGGTAAGGACCTGCGCATAAAAAGGCGCTTTCTCCGCACGCGCGAAGCGCATCGTAAGCCGCGCGCCTTCCACGCCCGTACCGGATTCCGTTACTTTCAATTTCATCACTAAATTCCGCTCGTTGTGCACCGAATCGGTATTGATCAGCTGAACATCAAGCTCTTTAATCGCCGCCAGCGCCTCCGCGTCCTTTTTATCCAGCACGGAATCGAGTTTCCCATCCCGAATGGAGTCCAGCACCATGCGATGCTGGTCGCGGAGAATCTGTTCTTTCTGCTGATCGGTGAATTCAGCGCTCTTGGCTTTATCGGCATAGGAAATGGCGCGCTTGCCAATGCAGCGGCCCCGCACGAACACCTGCGTTTGCAGCAGAAGCTCGCCTTCGCGGGCTTCGCTCTGCACGTGGTACACCGTGCTTTCCTGCTTTATGTCGGTATTGAAGCCAAAAATCATGCGATTCCGATCACGAAATCCTGAAATCTCTCACCGATCTCTATTAAGTCGTCTTAATTATTTTCCACATGCAAACGATAACTTGACACTATCACAAGTGAAATCTAATCTAGAACGTTTCAGTAATGTATTGCGCGAATTATATATAGCTCCCTTATGCCCGACAATTACTTCGTCAATTACCTGCCATTATTGATCCACATGATTGT
>JANWKU010000121.1 GCA_025451215.1 Terriglobales bacterium | reverse complement strand
CCGATGATCTTTCCCAAGGTCGTGAGATCAGGAACAACTCCATACAGTTCCTGCGCCCCGCCAAATGCTAAGCGAAAACCAGTCATGACTTCGTCAAAAATCAGCAGTGCGCCTTCGCGCTTCGTAATTTTTCTCAGCGACTCCAGATATCCAGCCGCCGGGGGAACGCAGCCCATGTTGCCAACTGCCGGCTCAACAATCACGCAGGCAATCTGGTCTTTTAATTTAGCGAATGCTTGCTCAAGCGCTCCTACATTGTTGAATGGCAGCGCCAAAGTGAATTGAACAAACTCCTCAGGAACGCCCGCCGATCCCGGAATTCCCAGCGTCGCAACTCCGGAGCCTGCTTTTACCAGCAAGGCGTCCGTGTGACCGTGATAGCAGCCCTCAAACTTAACAATGTACTTGCGCTTGGTATTAGCACGAGCCAAACGAATTGCGGACATCGTCGCTTCTGTCCCCGAACTTACAAAGCGGACTTTCTCAATATGCGGAAATGCGGACGCGACCAACTCGGCCAGATCGGCTTCGGCGGGAGTTGAAGCGCCGAAACTCATCCCGTTTTTTGCCGCGGCCGTCACCGCTTCAACAATCTCCGGCGCGGCATGGCCCAGAATCAGCGGCCCCCAGGAACCGACATAGTCAATGTATTCATTTCCGTCCGCGTCCCACACGTGCGATCCCGCGCCTTTTACCAGAAAAGGCGGATCGCCGCCTACCGCGCGAAATGCCCGCACCGGCGAATTCACGCCGCCGGGGATCAATTTTTCCGCCCGCGCTTGCAGTTTTCGCGAGACTTCCAGCTTCCGGATCATTTTTATTCAACCGAGGACTAAAACTATACCAGCGTTGAAATTCATCAGATATTTACAACAACCCAATCTCCCGGCAACATGCGGCCTTTACTCTCACACTCGCTGGAAAGCCCTTCTAACCGGGAGGGAGTTATAGGACAGCTTTGGGGGGGCTCCGAGCTGTCCGTTTTTATTTTTGGGGATTTCTATCGGTCAGGGAAAGCTCCCAAAAACGGCTTGTTCCGTTTATGGAAAAAAATTTGTAAAAAATCTAGCAATCGACGTTTCCTGCGTAATGTGGAGCAAGAGGCATCGATTTGAAATGGCTACTAACAGAATCTTAGCTCTCAATTCCGAAATCAGGCCGGCAGAAACTGAGCAAGCTCCCGCGGCCATCGCATTACACTCCGGCGGCAACCCTTTCCTTGGCTCCAGCGCGGCCATCCGCAAACTGGAAAATGACAGCCTTCAACATGTAAACAGCGACAATCCGGTGCTCATTCAAGGAGAGCCGGGAACCGGCAAAGGGATGCTGGCCCGCTGGCTGCACGAGAGCGGCCCCCGCGGCGATGAATTGCAGGTCGAGTTGCAATGCATGGGAGTTTCACAGTTAAGGGTGGAAGCAAAGCTGTTTGGATATGAAAAGGGCGCCTTTGGGGCGCCGAAGGCCAAACCGGGCCTTCTGGAGATCGCGCAATCCGGGAGCGTTTTTATTGACGAAATTGGCGAACTGGATTTGCCGTTGCAAAAAAAGATCCTCCGGCTTCTGGAAGAGAATAAATTTCGCCGCCTGGGAGACACGCAAGATCGCGAGTCGGATGCGCGGGTCATCGTCTCCAGCCGGCGTAGTATTGCGGAACGAGTGCGGGAAAAGCGGTTTTTGCAGGATTTATCCCTTCGCTTCGGTAGTCCTCTGGTTGTGCCCGCGCTGCGGGAGCGGCCAGAGGATATTGCCGTGCTCGCCGGGCATCTGCTGGAACGCATTGCTGGCGAGCGCGAGGTGGGGCCGATTCATTTGTCCGCGCCAGCCCTGGAGTTGTTGCAGGTATTTTCCTGGCCGGGAAATATTCGCGAATTGCGGAATACGCTGGAACGCGCGGTTTTGCTGAGCGGAAACCAGCAACTCTCCGAAGATGATCTGCAATTGAACCGGAAAATCGAGGCTGGGAATCTGCAGCCTGGTTCGCTCAAGACACTGGAAGAAGTGGAACGGGAATATATACGAAACGTGCTGTCGCTGGAGGGCGGACGGGTGCAGTCAGCGGCGAAAAAGCTGGGAATCCCAAGAAGCTCGCTTTATCACAAGCTTAAGCAGTATGGAATTGTGCGTCGCGGGGCATGGAACAGTAATAGCGCTAGTGCGTAAGCCCGCGAAAATCAGGGCCTAAACTAGCTTTTTACGTCTGAACTGGGAGTCGTGTTCGTGGTATTGGAAGCTTTGGGCTCTTCGGGATGCGACTTGATTCCCTCTTTGAAGCCGCGAATGCCTTCTCCCAAGCCCTTGCCCAATTCGGGCAACTTCCTGGGTCCAAAGACGAGCAGGGCAATCACAAAAATCAGCAAAAGATGCATCGGCTGAAACAAGCCATCGAACATATAAATCCTCCTTCGCCGTACCCTTGCTTACTTCCAAGTTACCGGAGACGGGATGCCACGTCAACTGCTTCATAAGGTTGGTAGTGGGTCAGTTTGCAAGGAAGTAGTTCGTATCAGGATATGGCTTTAGCCATATCGCCGGAGCAGCACAAAAAATTGGACGGGTTTTAACCCTCAGCGCCTGAAGGCTTCATCGGGCAGCTCATGCGGAAGGCCTGAAGGCGCCGCCCTGATACGAATCGGCTCTGCAACCTGCACCACCACCATAAATTTGGGACTTGATTGAAAAGCCACGCGCACATGTTTTGTTTACTGTTCGGTAACACTCACCTTGGTTACCTTTCTTCTTCCGCACTGCCTGGGCTATTTTGCAATTACACCTTAATTTATTTCACCTCCAGTGAGGGATTTTAGCTTGCGCTGCAATGCCTTAATGCTGGCTGCATCCGCTGCCGTTTTGTTCTCGGCCTGCTTTCCCCGCGCACTCGCCCGCTCCGTTGAAGCAAATTCGGTTGAAATGAATTCTGTAGACATGAATTCGCGCGAAGTCGGTTCCGTGAATTCCGTGGATGCGAATCAGGATGAAATACAGCCATTGAGTTGTGATCGTGTCCTGGCATGGCTGGCGGGTGGAGTATCGAACCAACGGCTAACAATTCTGGCGCGGCAGCACGGCGTGGCTTTTGCGGCGAATGAAGAAGCGCGTGGATGGTTGAAAGTAGCGGGAGCAGACGGGAACTTAGTGAACGCGATTATCCGCTCTAAGGGGACGGATGCCGCGAACTGTTCCGCAAGACTTGCGCAGGCGGCGAGCCTGTCGCGCCGTCACAACTACAAGGATGCCGAGGCCATTCTGCGGGCGTTGCTTGAAACTGTACCCGTTGAAAAACAGCCGAGCGCTTCCGCCCTGCACTTTTCGCTGGGATACGTTCGCCAGCAGCAGGGAGATTGGGACGAGGCGTTCGACGAATATTCAGACGCGAAGGCGCTGCTTCCCGCGTTTCCCGAAACGCACGCCCGGCTGGCGTATGACTTTTACATTTCACACGACGGCGAAAATACGGTTGCCGAAGCCCGCACCGCGTTGAGTCTTGATCCGCGCAATGCGGAAGCCTATCGCGATCTGGGTCTGGGACTTTACGCCAACGCGGAATACGATGCCGCGGTCTTTGCTCTGCAGCAATCCATAGCGCTGCAGTCTGATAATCCTGACACTTTTTACGCCATGGGGTTGGCGCTGCAGGCCCAGCACAAGTCCGAAAAAGCGATTGCCGCGTATCGGAAAGTTCTGACATTGAACGGCTCTTCGTGGCGCGCTCACAATGAAATAGGGCAGGTATTTTTAGAACAGAGAAATGCTTCCGCAGCCACCCGCGAGTTCAAGATCGCCAAGCGCATCTCTCCGAACGAGCCTTCCGTTCGTACGGGCTTAGGCGACGCTTACTTTGCAAACGGTAACTATGACGCCGCCATTTCCGAATTGCGAACGCTGTTTCGCCTTCATCCGGATTGGAAGACCGGGCATACTTGCCTGGCGCGAGCGCTGATGGCAAAGCATGACTATGAAGCGGCGTTGCCGGAGTTCCGGCTGGCGCTGCGTGAAGATCCCACGGCGGCCGTTCGGCACCAGGCCTTGGGAGAAGCTTTGCTGCTGGCCCATCGCAATCATGAATCCATGCAGGAACTGCGCACCGCAATTTCGCTCGATCCCGATTCCGCCTCCGCCCACCACGCATTAGGCACGGCGTTTTATGGAGACGAGGAGTGGGAACAGGCCCTGACCGAGTTTCAGCAAGCGCTGCGTCTGCATCCCAGCGCACAAAATTATTACTCAGTGGCTGCCTGCCTGATGAGCCTGGGCCAATATTCCGCAGCTTTGAGCGAATTGAACATGGCGGTGGCATTGAATCCCAGAGAGGATGTGTACCGCAGCCGGAAAGAAGAACTCATTCGTCTGATGAAGGCGTCCCGCATAGTCACGCGGGAAATTTCATCAGTGCTGCCGGATGCAAGAGCGGTCAATTCCCAAAAATGAGTTGGGAATTTTAAATTTCTAATCTGAGAAGGTCATCATTCATTTGCTCGCACCTTCGGACAATAGCCCTGATGTACTGAGGTTACTTCGGACTTCCGCAGGCGCCACCTAGAATGGCTGAACTGGCAGTAAATTCATTCGGAGTTCTTGCAATGAATGTAGTTTCGACTTCCCCCTCTTCTTCCGCGGCAGCCGCAGCTCCGGCGCTGGCTGGCCAAAACGCAGTAACGAATCCAAATACTCATGAAAGCCCGCGCAATGCTGTCACTCCCTTGCCGGGTAGTGGATATGGCTTGCCGTGCCTGAAGTGCCGCACATATTACGATTCGAATTTAACTGTCTGTCCGGTTTGCAAAGAATCCAAGCGGGTTGCGGTGAATGCGGTTTCGGTCCGCACCCTTACTCCCGAAGCCAGGGATTCCGCAGCTGTGGAAGAGCAGCGTAGACGAGTTGCGCGAGAATTGAATCCGGAAGCATATTCATCCGTTTTTGAGGCCCCGCTAACCGCTGGCTCGCAGTGCACGCTGAAGAAGAACCACGCGGGCGATTCCAACGCCGCTGAGGTTTGCCAGAGCTGCTACACGGATTTGCAGAACCGCGCGGACTTGATGGAAGCGGCCCTGCACGTTGATTTAAAGGAAGCGGCGCAAGTAATCTACGAGGCGGTTTGGGCGGACCCTTCCGATCCCACGAAGACTTACCAGAATGCGGCACAGGCGTTGCTGACGGAATTGCACAAGCGCGCGGGGATTTCAGCGGTGATTGCACCGGTTCATCCCATGTCGCACTGACGCGTTACGTCAAGAGAAATTCCATATAGGGGAGCATCGCTTCGGGCTTACCAGCTCCAGCTTTACTAATCTTGACGAACTTTTACCTTTCCCGTGTAGGCCCAGTCGTCTCAATCATTTAGACTTTTAAATGGGTTGGAGGGCGTTCTGTTGCGTTCCCGCCGCAATTTATCCATTTATCCATTCCGAATTTGTCCGTGATCCGGATGTCAGGAGCAAATGTGTTCCAGGTAAAAAAATCCATTCTTGCTGCCGCTTTGTCGGCGGCCCTGATGGTGCCCGCAAGTTCTTGGGCGCAACAAACGGCGGCATCGGTGGCGCGATCGCTGGGCACGGTGAAATCCATCTCGGGAAACTCCGTCACGTTAGCGACTGACTCGGGCACCGAAGTAAACGTTTCCATTCAACCGGATGCCAAGCTGATTCGCACCGCCCCCGGCCACAAAGACCTGCAGGGAGCCACTCCAGTGCAGTTGTCCGAGATACAAACAGGCGACCGGATGCTGGCGCGTGGCATCATGGCGCCCGACGGAAAAACGATTCTGGCATCTTCGATCATCGTGATGAAGCGGGAAGACATCGCGCAAAAGCAGCAGCAGGAACAGGAAGACTGGCGCAAGCGCGGTATCGCCGGCGTGGTGAAGTCAGTGGACCTCGCGACGCAGACGATTACCGTTTCAACCGGAGGCCTGACTGCGAAGACAGTCGCCGTCCACACTTCGAAGAGCACGATCCTGCGCCGCTATTCGCCCGATTCCATTAAATTCGATGACGCTAAACCGGGGAACTTTGAGCAGATCAACTCCGGCGACCAGCTTCGCGCCCGCGGAGACCGCGACGCCACAAGCGGTGATATCGCGGCGGACGAGATCGTTTCCGGAACGTTCCGGAATATTGCCGGGACCGTGGTCTCTACAGATGCAGCCAACAATACCGTGACCATCTCCGATTTGTTGAGCAAGAAACCCATCACGGTGAAAATCGGCGCGGATTCGCAACTGCACAAAATTCCTCAAATGATGGCCATGGGTATTGCCGCGCGACTCAAAGGATCGGCTGCGGGCGGCCCTAATGGCGCGGCTCCAGGCACAAGCACGCCGGGACGCGCGGCACAGCAGGAGTCGCAGCGTGGGCCATCTGAAGGCGGACCATCTCAGGGAAGACCAGCGACGGGCGCATGGCAAAGAGGCGGTGCCGGCGGCCAGTGGGGCGGAGGCGGTCAGGCACGAAGCGGAGATTTTCAGCAGATGCTGGCGCGCATGCCTGCGGTCACGATTGCCGATCTGCAAAAAGGTGACGCGGTCATAGTGGTGGCAACTGAAGGAAGCGAAACCTCACAGCCGACGGCGATCACTTTGCTATCGGGAGTAGAACCTATTCTTACTGCGGCGCCAGACCAGGCCGCGATGTCACTTTCGCCCTGGAGCCTCGGTGCGCCCTCTGGCGACGCAGGGCCTTAAGCATTCGTACCTTATATTCCTTAACGCCAACATTAGTTTTAGCAAAACAGTTTGCAGAACAGTTTTAGGAGAAACATGAACTCTGACGTCGCCGGGTCTTACTCGTATTCATCTTCGTCCTCACATTCGCTAACGAAATTTTTCTCTCTCATGGTTGTTTTCGCAATGCTTATTGCCCTCGCTGCCATTCCGTCGAAAGCGCAGACGACAACCGGAGCCTTACGCGGACGCGTAACCGATCCGTCAGGGGCCGTGATTCCAGGCGCGAGCATTACTGCCATCGCCGCGGATGGAAAGAAGACCGCGACTACGACGAACCATTCGGGCGAGTATGAGATTAAAGGCCTGGCGCCCGGCAAGTACACGGTCAGTGCCGTGGCCAAGGGCTTCGGGGTGGACAATGAAGTAGACGTCAATATTCCCGCAGGTCCGGCGCAGTCATTCGATATCGCCCTGGGAATTGAAGTTGAACAGCAATCGGTGACGGTGCAGGATGAAGCGAACCAAGTGGGATTGAGCCCAACAGAGAATTCCAGCGCTGTTGTGATCAAAGGAAAAGACCTGGAGGCGCTCTCCGACGATCCGGACGAATTGCAATCGGAACTGGAAGCCCTCGCCGGCCCTTCCGCTGGTCCGAATGGCGGCCAGATTTACATTGATGGATTTACCGGCGGCCAGCTTCCGCCAAAGTCTTCCATTCGCGAGATTCGCGTGAACTCGGACCCCTTCTCCGCTGAGTACGACAAACTGGGCTATGGGAGGATCGAAATCTTCACCAAGCCGGGCACCGACAAGTACCATGGCAGGGTTTTTTTCAATGAGGACAACTCTGCGCTGAACTCAAGGAACCCCTTCGTTTCTTCTGAACCCAGCTACCATTCAGAGATTTACGATGGGAACCTGGGCGGACCGCTGGGCAAAAAGGCATCTTTCTTCCTGGACGCACAACGCCGCAGCATCAATGACATTTCCGCGATCAACGCATTGGTGGCTGATCCAACATTTACCGACCCGAACGGAATTCCTTTCACCACAGCCGTCCCGAACCCCAGCACGCGCACCAACATCAGCCCGCGAATTGATTATCAAATTTCCAAAAACAATACGCTGACCGCGCGTTATCAATTCGAGCAGGAAAAAGAGAACAATGAGGGCATTGGACAGACCGCGCTCCCGTCCCTCGCATACAACGAGGTGGAGACGGAAAACAAATTACAAATAAGCGACTCCCAAGTCCTCAGCAACAGCGTGGTGAATGAAACCCGTTTTCAATATTCGCGCGACAAGGACAATCTTCGTTCGCAAAACTCCGACCCCATGACGCAAGTGCTGGGATTTTTCACCAGCGGCGGAAGTTCGAAGGGCAGCAATCTGGACACAGCCGATAATTACGAATTGCAAAATTACGCCTCCATCGCGCACGGAAAACATTTCATAACCTTCGGCGTGAGGGAGCGCATTGAGCAGGATTCCAACTTCGCCAATTCCGACTTCAATGGAGTCTTCACCTTCCCGTCGTTGGCAGCTTATAACGTCACGCAGGCGGGACTTTTGGCGGGCATGACTCCGGCACAGAGCCGCATGGCGTGTTTGGCTGTCGCTCTGAACCCGCAAACCGCGCAGTGCGGAGCAAGTCAGTTCAGCATCACCGCTGGCCAGCCCACCATCAGTAACACTTATGCAGACACGGGCTTATATGCCGATGACACCTGGCGGGCGCGGCGTAACATCACCATCAGCTACGGCTTGCGATGGGAAACACAGAACCAGATCCATGACCATAGCGATTTTGCTCCCCGTGTGGGACTCGCATGGGGATTGGGAGGCAAAGGCAGTTCTCCCAAAACAGTGATTCGCGCCGGCAGCGGCATTTTTTACGACCGCTTCAAGCAGGAATATCTGGTCAACGCACAACGGCTGAACGGAATCACGCAGCAGGAATTCGTAGTGAACTCGCCGGATTGCTACCCTGACCCAGCGACTTGCCCAGCGACGACGACATCGCCTACCGTCTATCAGGTTTCTCCAAATCTGCGCACCCCCTACACCATACAAACCGCGGTCAGCGTGGAACGGCAGATTGCGAAAGCTGCCACCGTGGCGGTCACGTACCTGAATTCGCGCGGCGTCCATCAATTTCTTTCAGAAAACATCAACGCCCCGCTGCCGGGAACGTTTAATCCCGCGGACCCAACCAGCGGCACGCGGCCGCTGGGGGCAAGCGCGGGCAATGTTTATCAATACGTATCAGAAGGAATTTTCAAGCAGAACCAGATCATCGCCAACGTGCGTTACAGCATGGGAGCCCGGCTTTCGCTGTTCGGTTTCTACGTGCTCAACTACGCGAATGCCGATGCATCTACCGCCGCGAGTTTTCCTTCGAACCAGTATGATCTGGCGCAGGATTATGGGCGCTCCGCTTTTGATGTTCGCCACAGGGCCTTCATTGGAGGCTCAATTAATTTGCCCGAACGCTTTAATCTGTTTCCCTTCATCGTGATCAATTCTGGAACGCCATTTAACGTGACGGTTGGCCAGGATTTGAACGGTGACTCCATTTTTAACGACCGTCCAGGGTTAGTTTCCACAAACACGTGCGCCACCGTCGCAGTGAACGGAAACAGCGTTTGCAGCCCGTGGGGAACTTTCAATTCAACTCCTGCGCCCGGCGACCGGCTTGCGCCCATCAACACGGGCACGGGTCCCGCCAATGCGACTTTGAATTTACGTCTTAGCCGCACATTCGGTTTTGGTCCTGAAACCAAAGGGGGCTTCGGAGGTCCGCGCGGAGGCGGGCCGGGCGGGGGCGGACGCCGTGGTGGAGGCGGTCCCGGCGGTGGACTTGGGCCCGGAGGGCTGAACGGCGGAGGAGGCGGTGGCAATCCGTGGGCCATGGGCGGAAGCGGGCGCAAATATAGTTTGACCTTCTCCATTTCCGCGCGAAACTTGTTTAATTCAGAAAATCTTGCGCCTCCGGTCGGCGATCTCAACTCTTCACGGTTTGGACAATCTATCCAAATCGCAGGAGGACCTTTCTCTTCACAAACCGCAAGCCGACGGCTTGATATGCAGGTGGCGTTCGCGTTCTAGACTTAAAAAGTGCGCAATTTAAATATCTGCTAGGGGCGGGCGAAGGCATCCGCCCCTCCTACGTGGGCATTGCCAGAAACTAATAGTTAATGATGAAGCTCAAAGCCCTGAATAGATTTGGAAGGGCGCCCAATAGAACGGCTTGCGGAAGACGCTGTCAGAATGCAGCAGAGAGAGTTTGGCGGCGCGCAACGCCTGCGCGGGCGTTTGTCCTTTTTCGATTCCGTCATAAAGATGATCCATTAGCCGCGGCGTGGAGTCGTCGCTAACAGCCCACAACGCGCCGACTACGTTATGCGCTCCCGCCCGCAGGAATGCCCAGGAAAGTCCCACCAATCCTTCTCCCGTATATGCGCGGGTTCCCGAACCATAGCACGCTGAGATAGTGACAAGCTGCGCGCGTAGCGGATGATGAATGATGTCGCGAGCGTAGAGCTTGTAAGAGTCCTCCGCGGGTGAACCCTGGGAGAGCAGAATGGAAGAATCAAGCGGGCTCAGGCGGCTGGCCGTTCCATGGGCAACGAAATGAATGTAGGCGAATTGTCCGGGATCGTGTTCGAGATAGGCGCTGGGCGTTGCCGCCGCCTGCGCATACACAAATTCCGACGGCGCTGCAAAATGACTGGCGACGTCTTTGATCTCCGAACCTGCCTCCGCAAGCTGGTCATAGGCGTGGTTGGGAGGAAGCGGATCACCAATCAATAAAAGTTTGTCGTTTCGCGGGACGGATGCGACCGGGGCCGCTGCCAGCAAACGGATTGAGCTTGCGTTCACCAGCGTGGCGTCTTCAATCCAATAATGGGGCTTCACCCCAGGGACCAGCAAAGTTTCAAAATTAAGATTGTTCAATGCTCCATCCGCGACAATCACAACACGCGAGTCACGTGGAATTAGCTTTTGCGCCGGCTTGACCAAAGTTTCGAAAAGCTGAAGCCCATCCCCATTCTGCGTTTCCAGTACATCACTCGGGCCTAGCAGAGCGTGATGATACCGTTGGACGGCCGCCTCAATCTCTTTCGACGCGGGAAGCGGAAATAGGACGGTACGCTGTGGTGTTACCACCCACAGATAGCTGTATTTCTCTCCCATCGAATAAAAAAGAATAACGGACTTCATTTTGCGGGCAATCTGCTCAGGGTCAACATTCCCCGCAGAAAATGAGCGCGCATTCTGCACCACTCCAAGTCCTTCGATTAAAGTTTGAGCGCGGCTGTAATCGGCCATTTGCAGCGCGGCTTTCGGCTTGCCTTGTTCCACAAGAAAATGGATATAGTCCTCGTACACGCGAGCGGCGTTGGTAAGAAATGGCAGCCGGTATTCTTCGTGATGTAGTGAAGAGCGCGCGTTTTCCAGGGCATTCAAAGCCGCGCGGTATTCCTGATCCGCTTTTCGTGGAGCATTCGCGCGCTCATAAAGCTGGGCAAGATCATGCATCGCCTCCCATCGCAAGGAGAGATCGCTCTTCTTGTCTTCAATGACTTCGTTGAATATTTGCTCGGCGCGTGGATTGTCCTGCATAGTCGCGGAAATTTGTCCGGAAGCCAGAAGCGCGTAAAGCTCCGCAGTCCGGTCTCCACTCTTCCTGCAAAGCTCGATGGATTGTCTGCTATAACTCTCAGCGTCGTTCAATTTTCCAGTCTGGACAGAAAGGAACGCCAAAGTTGTGAGCGCGTCGTTGATCTCTTCCTTATTCTGGATCGTCTTCGCCAACGAAAGCGCGCGCAAATAATATTCCCGGGCAAGGTCGTACTGGCTCAACTCATAGTAAACAGCGCCCAGATTGTTTTGCCACCGCACCTGGTCAATCGGCGCATTCAGATCATTCGCCCTTTTTTCGGCGTCCTGATAAAGGGCAAGCGAGCGGTCCAGATCACCCATTTTGTAGTAGTCGAATGCCAGGTTTCCGAGCGCTTTTTCTTCATTCAAACCAAAACTCAGGCGGCTGGAAAGCTCTTGCGCCTTGGCAGACCAGTCAATGGCCTCGTCATAGTGCTCTTTTCTCATGGAAACAACGCCGAGGTTCGACAGTGCGCTGCTTTCGAGGATG
>JANWKU010000120.1 GCA_025451215.1 Terriglobales bacterium | reverse complement strand
GGTAGCGAAGTTCGGTTGTGATAACCGCTGAATGCATATAAGCGGGAAGCACTCCTCAAGATGAGATCTCCCAACCCTAAGGGTAAAGAAGGGCCCAGGTAGACTACCTGGTTGATAGGCAGGATGTGGAAGGGCAGTGATGCTCGAAGCTTACCTGTACTAATCGCCCGTTCGGCTTGACCATAAAATTTACTCGGTGCAGTAACAGTTGTCAGTTCTCAGTTGCCAGTTCTATAGGTTCGAAACTGGACCTGAACTGCTGCAATGTTGTTTGGAAGTCGTCAGAACCTGGATGACTGAGAAGCAATACTGATGACTGTGCGCCGAAGGTTTTAGAAACCAAGCCATTGTTAGAAAGCAGCTGATTTGTCTAGAATCAGCAACCAATCTATTCAGTTGTGAGGCATTGACCTCACGATCTTTGAAAGCACACAGCACTTGGCATTCAGCACCCTGCAAAAGCATTTGTCATTCCGAGCGCAGCGAGGAATCTGCTTTTGCGGCGGCTGAAGCGAAGTGCGACCACCAAGTTTGCAGCGAGGTTTTGGCCAGGCGCCAAAACTAACGACCGCTGCCACGGTTGTCGGTGATCTTACCGCGGGGGATCCACCCGTTCCCATCCCGAACACGGAAGTTAAGCCCCGCAGGGCCGATTGTACTGCACGCGAAAGTGTGTGGGAGAGTAGGTCGTCGCCGGCTTAAATAAAGGCTGTTGAGAGAAATCTCGGCAGCCTTTTCCTTTTTGTGGGTACTTCCTCGCCGGGGCAGCTAGAAAGTTTTCAATGTCTCGATTTTCGGTAGGCCGAAAGATTGATCCTGTTGAGCAACTGAATAGACTTCCATTTCTGAAATTTTCCCATTACGTGCATGGAGTATCACGCCTACCTCCACATTTTCAGAGGTTACTCCGTAGAAGTCTGCCAGAATTTCCGAAGGGCCGTTAGGTGGGGAGAAGTCTATTGTCGGGCAACCACACGAGCAACGGCTAATCACTCGCAGTTCCTCGACTTGGGCAGCATAATTCTGCGCTTCCGGTGCGCCATGCGACATTAGCCAAGTAAGAAGGCTACGCTCATCAGAGGTTAGCGGCCGATTTTCGGAAATCAGGTCTGAGTGATTTTTCATAAATAGCATTCCGTCTATGGGAAGTAAAAAAACAGATCCTTCGCGAAGAACGCTCAGGATTTCGGCTGCGGGCTCCCGCTTCGCTCACGCCCGCAAAGCGCCTCAAGTTAAGCCCCGCAGGGCCGATTGTACTGCACGCGAAAGTGTGTGGGAGAGTAGGTCGTCGCCGGCTTAAATAAAGGCTGTTGAGAGAAATCTCGGCAGCCTTTTCCTTTTGTGCCTATATGCCTCTAAACCGCCAATGCCAGACTAAAAGCGCAACGGGTATGAGGAGCACCACCGTCGCGAGCATCGCCTGCTTTCGGGTTGAATCTCTGATAAAGTCCCGAATTACGTAAACGGCTGCTATGAGGAAAAGAGGCGGGAGACAGGTCCAGATCAGCATGGCTCCCCACCACGGAGAAATGCCGCTATATCCAAGTAGCAAAGCTACGGTCAGGAGCAAAACATTCAGCGCCGACAATGCGACTGAACCAGTTAGATTCGCAAGCATCACACATTAGATTGTCACCGCCTGAGCCGATGGTACAAGGTTACCTTCGATTCCCAGATCCCTCAACTTCGCTCGGTTTGGCTCGAATTTTTTAATTTAATGTGGGGGTTCTCGTCCCACCCTCTACTATTTCCAGTTCAGGATTCGTCCACAACCATCGATACTCTTCAGGTCTTCGCACCAACTTTGCTCTCACTGGATTCTGCCGAATGTACTCGCATTTCTGTTTCAAACTTTCATCCGACCTCAGCACATGATCGAATGACTCTTCCTCCCAGACTGGTCCGGAAGTCCCAAGCATTTTGTTAATGCGATGTGCAGTGGTTCCCTTGAAACACTGCAGAATTTCGACAAGAGGGAACGGCCAACTATTCGCATCGCGAAGCGGCCTGAGCAGGAGATGTACGTGGTCGGGCATTACCACGATTGCATGCAGGTGAATTCTCGGTCCGGCTTGTGTCATGTGAGACTTTGTGGCGCGGGCGCCCTCGCCCGCGAAGGATGAAATGCCACCTTCTCGCAAGCAGTGTTGCAGCACCAAGTCACGAGCTTTTTCAGGGGGGACTTGCCTTGCACCAGTGCAGAAAGTGATGAACAAATCTGCATCGGCCTTCTGCAAATGCGGCAGCCGACGGCGATATTTGTATTTGACCAGTGAGGCAGGAGTGGGCATTTTATGTAGGGCGGGCGCCCTCGCCCGCCAATGCATGCAGCTTGGCCCGACCTCCATTTCCTGTCTGTGACGGATGAACATCGGCAGGGTTGGAATTTACCGGCTGAAGGAATGCGGAGTATTCGATTGAAACTTTTCGCGGGCGCGGGCGCCCGCGCCACACATGTGTAGGAGAGTAGGTCGTCGCTGGCTTAAATAAAGGCTGTTGAGAGAAATCTCGGCAGCCTTTTCCTTTTCTGGCGATGCTTCGGTTTGGCTCGGATTTTTTAATTTAATGTGGTGGTTCTTGTCCCACCCCTACTATTTCAGTTCGGGATTCGTCCACACATCGATACTCTTCAGGTCTTCGTACCAACTGACAAATAGGCAGACAGGAGTAGTTTGACCAGGGTGCTCGGCCAAATCGACACCGTTTTGGTCATTGCTTGGTTGGTGGTGCATGGCTCAGAATGTCATGAAGTTCATCTTCGGAAACAGGTTTTGGAGGTGTCGCATCATCTTTTCGTATTTCTTCAAGGTCCTTCTCGCTTATTGGCAGTCCGCTCACCATGGCCTGAGAGATAATGACAGCATGGCCCCAATCGATAGGCAGATTTCGGGGTGAGCCGTAAAACCTATTCATCGTTTCTATTGTCTTACCAGCGTCACTTCCTACATATGCATTTCCCCACAGGCGGGATAATATACAAATCGACTCTAGACCTTGAATAGGCTCACGGTTCTTTTCACAAGCAGGCTCGAATGTTCTCATTGTCGATTCGTTCTGCGTACCGCTTACGAATCCCTCAAAGAACCCCAACTGACGCACATAACTAATTCTCTGCCATGACCATCCGTCAGGTTTGAGCGTCTCATCAGCGACAACACCAGAGGAAAACGCCAGCACAATCAGAATAATAGTGAGAACGATTTTGTTCATACTCATCTCTTGGTGCTAAAACACAACTGCTGCTTCTTCAGGGTGGGCACAAACGATCCATTTGTCAGTGACGAATGAACGATCTCGCCGGATTCTCGATGAGGAAAACATCCGACTGCGGATTGCAGGTTGTCCCCACCCTTTCACCTGGTTTTGGCGGAGGTTGGGATACGGGAGGCTTACCTCGCAAAGTCAAAATCCCCACCCTAGTCGCACAAAACGCGACTAAGGGTGGGGCAACCGTAAGTTTGTGGGAATCCTTCCACTTCGCTCAGGATAAAATGCGGTCGTCGCCGGCTTAAATAACAGGCCACATTCAGAGATGAGTGTTCCTTGACGTATTCTCCCCTGTGCTACCATACCTGCCGGGTTTTGGCGGTGCTATCACCTGTTCGTATGAAGCATTCGCCAAGGAGGGGCGTATGAAAATCCTAGCGGGAGTGTTGCTGCTGTTCGCATCGTGCATGGCTTTCGGCGGTGAAAGTCCGATGCACGGATACCTTGAGTGTCAATCGGCCGCGAACCAGGACACAATCTACTTTAGTGCGATATTCGAAGGTTCAACCGGCGAAGTCGGAAATGCCTTCAGACAGTTTCTTGGCACGAAATATGGATATAAGGGTACCGCGGGTTGCAGTGTGGCCGACATGTCCTACTCTACGATCCCAAAACTGCAAGAGGGCCACAAAGCACAGGTTGCCCAGTGGCGCAGTGTCGGCAAAAAGGTAGTCGATACCGGATGGATCTATGGTGGTGCGACGGCCCAGGGCAACACCAATGAAGCGAGTCCCAAAAGCAACGCTAGCGAACATGAACTGCTCTGGTGCTTTGCCTTGGTGGGGAGCAGCAACACCATGTATGTAACCAAGGGCTTTCAATATCCGCTTACACTGAACACGCAGCCCGCCGATAAACATTTCGGTGAATTCATCAGAAAGACCTATGGTTCGCCATACTCCCCGACGTGTCAAGGCGGTCGCACGGATGCTGTCCAGTTGGAACGCGGGCGGCAGGATATGCTGCGGAATTTCACCAGGAATCCGCGTATTCACATCGTCGAAGTGGAGTGGATGCCACCTTCACCGACTCAAGCGGCACCCGCTGCCGTTGCGACGCACTCTGCTCCGCCGAAGCCCACGCAAATGACCTACGAACAGGCGCTCGAGGCAGAGCGGCCACATGCGATGTCTCCTGCGTCGACCTCAAACAGTGCAGCAAATGCCAAGACGTACACATTCTGTTACTCGACCGGAAGTCCGTATCGCGGCACGGCGAAGTCGCACTATTACGCGACTGGAATTTTCGCCGCGTCGAATAGCCATGCCGATGGCCCGTTTGGCGTGTATCTCCACAAACAGCACCCAGACGAGGACAATCATGCGCAGTGCATCTTGCCCGGCCCGATGAGCACTGTCGAGAATACCCGCCGCACCTATATTGAGAACGAACACAAGTCATTTCCCAACCAGGATATCGTCGAGCTGAACTGGAAGCCGACGACGTAGGCATGTTTCCACTTAAATCTGGTTGCGATTGCTTGGAGAAGACGTTCTAAAGAGGAACTCTAATGAGAATCCTGACAGCAATGCTGGTTGTTGTGTTCATAACCATCCAACCGTCGCGGTCGCCGATCAGCGAAAGCAGGCGAGTATTGCGAATCTGAAGAGGACGCCCGCCACTGTGATCGACACCGGCTGGACATACAAGATGCAATAGCACTGTCAGTTGATGATTGCGCCCGATGGTGCGCCCGTCAGATGGTTCAATCTAATTTAAGGAACACAAGGTCCCTCAACTTCGCGCGCAAAAGCGCGCGCTTCGCTCGGGATGACAGAATTGTTTGGGTTTTCGGTTTCTGAGTTTTGCTTTACGGATTGGGTGGCGGAGCCAGCAGATCACAGTGGTCCACGCACTTTACGGTATTGACCTCGACACTGGCCTTCTTGTGTCCGGAGAAGTCCATCTCGGGGAGGATGAACAGCGTTTGCGAGCCATTGGCTACGTTGAAGCTGCAATTGAAGCTCATGGATTGCACGCCGCGTTCTTTGCATCCGGTTTGGTCGAGCGCCGCGGTTAGGCTGACGGTCTTGTCGTAAACCTGGTCGGCCAGATGCGAGGGCAGCAGCGCTACCGTCAGCGGAATCGGCGATTTGATCTTCACGCTGAGTTTCTGGTCGTCGTGGTCGGGCGTCATCAGACTGTAAACCTTGGGCACCGGGGTCAGGTCATACTTCTCGTTCAGAATGCGGCGCCAATCGAAACAAGGCAGGACGCAATTGTCCACACAATTCCAACTGTAGTACTGGATGTGCAGATCGTTGGGCGAAATAATTTGCCGCACATTGGGTCCAAGGATCGCGGCGATGGTCGAAACAACCGGCTTCTCGGGCCTGCGCTCGTCGCGGAAAGTGATAATCATGGGCCGCTCCGAGGGCAGATGGCACTCGTAGATTCCGCCTGTGAAATGTTCCTGGACACAAAGAAAATTGAAATTTGCGGAAGCGGTGGGATTCTGCATCGCGGCATTCCATTCGTCAGCCCAGGCCATGGCGACGGTGACGGGATATCGCGACGCGATGCTAACGTGCAAATTGCCGCCTCCGGCTTCGGGATGATAAATGCGGCCGGCGTGCAGGCTGGCGGGCTCCAGCAGGATGGTCTCGCTGTTGGCGGGAGTCCAGTTGAAAACGCGATTATCTTGCGCGCTCGCAATAGTAGCGAAAGAGCAGACCAGCAGCACGGTCCAGACGGAAAAATGCCTCATACCAAAAGTATTTGCCAGATGCCGGCGGGGGCATAGCTATTTTCGGGGCTAGAGGATTACGAAAGTACCGGGGAGGTCGGGGTACTTTTTACGTCATCGCGGCAGCACGGTATTTTTCCGAATCGAGGCGGATTTTGTCGAGAAATAGGGATGTACAGATTCCTCAATCAAAATTCCCATCCTAAATCGCAAAGAGTGCGATTTAGGATGGGGCACGCTCAAGATTCTTATGGGAACTGCACGAAGGTTGTGACGCTTTGCGCAGGCAGTGAATATGTGAACGTGTTGTTGGAAACCGTCGCGGCGCTCAGTTGCGCCATGTGCTGGCTGGAGCTGGTCCGAAATGGCGTAAGCGTAGTGATGCCGGACGCATTCTGAAAGGTGAACGTCTGATTGACGGCACTAGTTCCAGTATTCAACGCGACGACTACTACTCCATTGTTGTGATAGGCGGTGACGTAAATATTGGAGTGGGGATTGTAAGTGGTGCTGCAGCGCACTTTGCCGGGGCGCACCCAGTGGGCGAATTGTCCCAGCATGTAGCCGCGCAAATCTACAGTTGTGCCTTCGATGAAAGAAGCGGCGTCGTTCGGCATGATCCACCACCAGAAATAGGCGCTGAATTGATTGTTCATGGCGTCGCTGACTTCTTTTGCGACGGTCATGGCAGTGCCGATGTCCGTGCCATTGATGTAATGCTCAGTTTCCCAGACGTGCTTGCCATGGTTCAAGGCGTTCTGTTGGACCGTATTGCCGCCGCCATAGAAGTGGCCGGCAACATAAGTGACATGGCTTGCGGCCGTACCGTTGTTTAGAGTTGGATCGGAGTAGGAATCGTTGAAGTTGACGGCTTCCGGCATAACGATGGGTTTGCCGACCGTTGGAGCATTGTTGGCCATCCAGGTTTCGATTTCCGCCGGTGTGGGGTTTGACGATTCATAACCCGGATTCGGACAGAAGTCAGGTTCGTTCTGAAAGGAAACAAAATCCAGATTAATAGCGGTTACGGCCCGGTTCAAATGGGACGCATAAGCGCCATATTGGCTGGACAGCAAGTCGCCGCAAATCGTGCTGTTATTGTTCTTCATCGAGGCAGGCGGCGTCCATGGCGTGCCCAATACTTTGGCCCCATGCGAATGGGCGGTCGCGGAGTTGGACGGTTCGTTGCCCCAACTTTCGTTTGGGTCAATGCGTATGCGCAAGAGTGAAAAGCCGAGTTGGCCGCTGCCGGTTCCGAAGAGAACATTGCCTTGAGCGCTCGTCATCGCGGGAGTCCAGGCGGTTGAGAATCCGAATCCGTCAATGGTTTGTTGGTTGGACGCGAGGTTGATTGTCGCGGTTTGGGCTTGCGCGGCGCCGGCCAGCAGAACGGCCATCGCCAGTACGCACATTGCACACATGTGCGGGGGGAGATGCTTCTTCATAATATTGCCTCCTGAATAATCGAACGTGTATCGCCTTGCAAGGAGTTCAGCGTCCCCCCTCGGTCGCTGTCATCCTGCAAAAGTCGAAGCATATTGGCTATACACCTTTTCAGGCATAGGTGCAATACACTGAACTCCGCAAATCGTTTGCAGGAAGTCTCAGGAATTTCTCAACTTTGGATTTTGGAGAACCGCAGGGTTGTTAAGCATTCGGACGGATGCGGATTTTGGGACAAAACCTTTTATCAGAACCGCTATGAACGTTCGCGGGTCGCTACTTCCACTTAAATGAGCGAAACGCGCTCAAATTTTGGTGGGATGTACTCAATCGGATTGCAAACGGTGTGCGTGAGTAGTGGTTGAAATTTGGTGGCGAGAACCTTTACCCATCTTGAGTCGTCCTGGCATGGTGCGCGGGACTTCCATAGAACCATTACCATTCATATTGAATTGGCAAGCGGTACGTCCACAGGTTCTCGACTTCACTTTATTTTGCTTCGGCGGTTTGTCGCGCCAAGACGGAGTTTAATTCTGCGTTGATCGGTCGGACTCGGATTGTATAGCGCGGCGGGCGCGAAGGGCGTGTTCTTTGGCTTCGAGCAGGTCATTGATCTCTTTGATGAGGAGCATAAACTTTTCCGGATCTTGCTCACTGGCCGCTTGCTCAGTCAACTCAAGCCAGCGTTCTTTCTGGGGACCCTTCATGCAAAACAACCCTCCTTAGGCGTCACAGATTATCATCAGCATGAAACTAAGGAATGTAATGTATCGAACAGTGTCCTATTTTTGTGACATCTTCATTGCCAAGGGCAATGAACAGTAAGATAACCTTCGAACAAAATGGATTCAGTTTTGAGTGTCCACGGTGCGGGAAGAAGAACTTTTTCGTGACGCCGCTGGGGCATATATTTATCGTGAAAGCGACATGCACGCATTGCGGGGCGAAAGTCACGATTCAAGACGATGCGACGGGGCCGCCAAAGGGGTGAGCTTTTCCAGAAGCCGCGACGCCTCAGCCGCCCAAAACACTTTGTAATGGCGGTAACCCTAAGCGGCGATTAGGAAAACTCGCGTTATGGCATCTCAGGCTTGATTGACTTGTCCACGCGTCATGCCTAATATTGCGCGATCAACGAGGAGCCCCAATTGCAGCAACCACCGATTTCAATGACCGAAACTGAACCCATCGTAATTCGCCACGCTCTACCAGCCGAGGCCGAAGTTTGCGGGCGAATCTGTTTCGAGGCTTTTGGCGCGCTTGCCGCGCACCACAATTTTCCGCCGGATTTTCCGGCTTCCGAGATCCCCATCGCTATTCTTTCCGCGATGTTTTCGCACCCGTCATTTTTTTGCGTGGTGGCGGAACAGGGCGGAAGGATAATCGGGAGCAATTGCCTAGACGAGAGGAGTCCGGTTGCCGGCGTTGGACCGATTACGATTGACCCTGCCGTGCAAAATCGGAGCGCAGGTCGCCAACTGATGCAAGCCGCCTTGTCCCGGGCTGCGGAGCAAAAGTTCGCAGGTGTGCGTCTGGTTCAGGCGGCCTATCACGGTCGTTCGCTCTCGCTGTATGCAAAGCTCGGATTTGTGGTGCGTGAGCCGCTGGCTTGCATGCAGGGGCCAGCCATTCAGAAGATCCCGCCGGGCTATCGCGTCCGTCGGGCGCAGCCTGACGACCTCGCGGCCTGCAACGATCTCTGTGTTCGAGTCCACGGGCATGATCGTGGCGGCGAGCTGAAAGATGCGATTCAGCAAGGTACAGCCGTAGTGGCCGAGAGTGATGGCCGGATTAAGGCCTACGCTTCTTCGGTCGCCTTCTCTGGTCATGCAGTGGGCGAGGCCAACGAGGACTTGCAGGCACTTCTTTCCGCAGCTACCGGGTTTCAGGGGCCGGGGATTCTTGTTCCAACCCGTAATGCCGCACTGTTCGCCTGGTGCCTGGAGCGTGGGCTGCGTGTCACGCAGACAATGACATTGATGACGGTGGGACTCTACAATGAGCCAGCGGGCGCGTACTTACCTTCCATTCTGTTCTGAGCGCCACGTTATTTTGAGGGATCAACCAGCGCTTGATAGACCGTAGCGTGGCTGCGGTACAGGAGGTTGTGGTTGTCATGACTGGTCATCCGCTGAATCATTCCGACAAACACAATGTCGTTCGTGGGATCCACCCAGAACCATGTTCCAGCCGCGCCATCCCAAAAGAAGGTGCCTTTGCCATCGGGCAGGTTGGCCTCGGGAGGATCAAAGATGACCGCGCAATTAAATCCATAGCCGAAGCCGGGGCGCATGATGTGCTGGCCGATTCCGAATTCTCCGGTAAGCAGATTTGCCGGCAAATGGTTGGAGGTCATGAGCTTTACCGTGGACGGAGCGAGGATGCGGACGCCGTCCAGTTCGCCGCCATTGGCGAGCATTTGCGCGAAGCGATAGTAGTCCTCTGCGGTTGAGACCAGGCCACCGCCGCCGGAAGGCATGGTGGGTTGCGTTGTGTAGTCGGTGGGAGGCGAACCCGCGGCGGTTACTACCAACTGATCTTGAGCATCGTCGTGATAGTTCGTTGCGAATCGCGCGCGTTTTTCCTGCGGAACGAAGAAGCCTGCGTCCTTCATGCGCAGAGGAACAAAGATATGGTCACGCATGAAGTCGGGCAGAGTCTGGCCGGAAAGTTTTTCTACGATGTATCCCTCGATGTCCATGGAGGCGCTGTACATCCAGCCTTTGCCAGGCTGGTAGTTCAGTGGAATCGTGGCCAGCTTGTTGATCATTTCCTGAAGGTTGGCCGATTGCATTACCTTCTGGTCTTTGTACATGGCCTCCACCACGGTGTGACCAGCGTCGTAGGAGAAGCCAGCGGAATGGGACATCAACTCACGCATGGTGGGGGCGTGGTCGGGATCAACAAGAATCATCTTGCCGTATTTGTCCACGCCGTTGAATACCTTCAGGTGCGCAAATTCGGGAATGTATTTGGAAATCGGATCCGTGGGGAGCCACTTGCCTTCTTCATAAAGAATCATCATGGCGACGCCGGTGACCGGCTTGGTCATAGAGTAGTCGCGGAAAATGACGTCCTTCGTCATGGGCGTGTTTGAGGCAAGGTCGCGCTGACCGTAGGTGCGGGAGTCCACGATTTTTCCGTGCCGCGCGAGAATGGTGATGGCACCGGCCAACTGCTTTTGGTCCACTTCACCCTGAATGAGGGCGTGCAGGCGTTCGAGCCGTTCGCTGGAAAATCCGACGGCTTCCGGCTTAACGGTGCTTGCTCCCGATACGTGATGGTCTGCGGTTTGCGCAGCGCCTGAAAGCGCAGCGGTGATGACGAAACTCATAATCACGATTGCCAAAAAGCGCATGCGCTGACCCATCTTCATTGGAGTCCTTTCCTTGTTTTGCATTTATGAGCGAGTGGCGCAGTAGGCGAGGAATGATCTGCGCGCTTCCGCGAGTAATTTATATCAGGAAACAATATCGTAAGGTAGGAATCGCCTCCTACAGGATTATCCGTAAGGAAATCATAAGGTCTATACCTTATTTGCGCTTTTAACTTGATGAACGCGTGCGCACTTCGGTTATACTCGCTCGCCGATCCGATACAAACGGAGCGGTTCCCCCCAAATATTTTTTGATCACTCATTGTGTGCGTAAGACGCGAAATAAATCGCGCCCGGCATGCCGTGCTTGTGGGAGAAGAGAAAATTTGATGTCACTTCGTGTAAGGCTTCTGGCCGGGGTCTTCGTTGCTTCTATCGTTTTAGTGTTGGGAGGATGCCAACAGGCAATGACGGGAAGTTCACCCACTCCTTCTTCACCGTCAACTCATACTAAACAATTTCAATTGACGGTGGCGGATGCCGGTGTTGGCTCGGGCACGGTGACTAGCGTACCCGCTGGCATTAATTGCCCACAAACATGCACGGCAAATTTTGACTCTGGAGATCAGGTCACTCTTACAGTCGCTGCGGCGACTGGATCTTCATTCACCGGATGGGGCGGGAGTTGTACTGGAGCAACTACAACTTGCGCGACTAGCATGAATGCGAATAGTTCCGTGACGGCTTCGTTCGCGACGATTCCTACCCCGCCGCAGCAAGTCCAACTGACCATAAATGAAACCGGCACGGGCACGGTAACGAGCGCGCCTGCTGGAGTTAGTTGTCCGCAGACCTGTACGGCAAATTTCGATTCGGGCACACAAATTACGCTGACTGCAATGCCAGCGAGCGGTTTTAGTTTTTCGGGATGGGGAGGAAGCTGCGCGGGCAACACATCCACGTGCGTGGTGACGGTCAGCGCCAATAGTACTGCGACGGCGACGTTCTCGGCAGTTCAACCTCCGCCGCCGCAACAAGTGCAACTCACCGTAACTCCTGCGGGCGCTGGCTCGGGAGTAGTGACGAGTGTCCCTGCGGGAATTAATTGTCCGCAAACATGCTCTGCTAGTTTCACTTCAGGCACTCAGGTCGTCCTTACGGCGGCGGCGGGAAATACTTATGTTTTTGATGGGTGGGGCGGACTTTGCAGCGGCACGGACCCTTGCACGGTGTCGCTCAATGCAAATAGTTCCGTGACGGCCACATTCGCGGCCACGTTGCAATCCATCAATCACATCATTTTCATGCTGCAGGAGAATCGCTCGTTCGATGAGTACTTTGGGGCCTTGCGAGATTACTGGAGAAAAAATGGTTATCCCGACCAGGCGGTTGATGGTCTGGCGCAGTTCAACAATCCAGCCGGCGCTACGGCATCAATTATCGGATGTGATCCGGCGTTCCCCTTCAGCCCCTCTCCAAGTCCTGAAGTGGATTGCGCGATTGACGCCAGCAGTCCCCAGGTGCCGAGCTTTCACATAGTTTCGCAATGCACGGAGAACCCGAGCCCGTCGTGGAACGAGTCGCATGTGGATTGGAACGTGAACAATCCGGTTTCAGCGACTGCC
>JANWKU010000119.1 GCA_025451215.1 Terriglobales bacterium | reverse complement strand
TGCTGTGCTTCAGCGCGTCATACGCGGGAAGAATGGCTCCGCCGGGATATCCGAAAACGGTTTTCACGCCTTCGCGCTCCAAACACTCCCAAAGAATCTCAGCTCCAATTTTTTTCATAAGAAAAGGCCCTGCTACAGTTTGCTGGAAATTGGCTAAGAAAGTACAGTCTGCCATTCCAATTTGCTATTGATCGAGAAGTCACAACGATAACCAACCGACCGTCCGGTATGTAATATACCAAATGCGCTCAAGCAATTGCAATAAGTTAGGAATGTGGCCGTAGCTTCTTAAAAATCATTAACAATGACTAATATATTAGCTATTATTGTTTAAATTACAACATATAGCTAATATATTAGTTACATGATGGATCTTCAGTTCATTGGCAAGCGGATCGCCGTTAAGCGCAGACAACTAGGGCTTACTCAGGTAGACCTCGCCTTAAGAGCTGCTGTTAGCAGAGCCACGGTGGAAGCTCTCGAAAATGGCCGCAGCAGTGAACTGGGTTTTTCAAAAATAATCCGGATATTGTCTGCCCTGGGGATGGAATTGGAGCTTAGGGAACAAACAGGGCGAAGGCCGACTCTTGACCAATTGATCGAAGCCAAGGAAGAAGAGGACCGCAATGCTCAAGGTATGGACCGACGGCGCTGAATCCGGATTGGTTGACCGCTTTCATGAGCGTGGCACCAGCTTTGTTTATTTGCCAGCCACTGCTGTTGAGCGTGCAGTATCTGTCACCATGCCCGTGCGACTCCCCTCCTGGGATATTCCATATGGGCTCGCACCGATTTTCGAAATGAACCTGCCCGAGGGAGTGCTACGCGAACGGTTGCGTCTTGCTTTTGCCAAGGCCACCGGCACCTTCGACGAATTCGACCTCCTCTCGGTCGTGGGACGTTCGCAACTCGGGCGCATCCGCTACACGGGCGAGAGAGAGCAACTGCACGAGGAGGTTCCATTCCAGTCAGTAGACGAGATTCTCCAGCGTCGGCGCGACGGAGATTTATTTCGCTACCTCATCGACAAGTTCTCCTCCTTTTCAGGGATCAGTGGAGTGCAGCCGAAGATCCTGGTACGCGATGAACAGGCATCGATAGCTCTCAGCACGGCGAAGGCGCGCCTATCGCAGAGCTACCGAGGAGCCACCCACATTGTGAAACTGTGGGACGCAAACGAATATCTCCAACTCGCAGCTAACGAGCATTTCTGTCTTAACGTGGCCGGAAAATGCGGCCTTGATGTGCCGCGTTATCAACTTGCTGAAGACGGAATGGCGCTGGTGATTGACCGTTTCGACCTTCGCACGGACGGTACTTATCGCGGCCTGGAAGATTTTTGTGTCCTGAATGCCCGGCGCACAGAGGAAAAATACAGGGGCAGTTATGAGTCTTCAATCATGAAGCGGCTTCAGGAGTTTGCGAATTCACTCCACATCAACCAGGATATGGAAAAGCTGTTCACGTTGATCGCGCTCAATTGTGCCATCCGTAACGGCGACGCACACTTGAAAAATTTTGCAGTTGTCTACGACGATGTACTTGGAGAAGCAAGACTCGCACCGGCGTACGATCTGGTGACTACGTCGGTCTATCTCCCTCAGGACAGCATGGCCCTTACGTTGAACGGAACCACCCGGTGGCCGGACGCTAAGGAACTTCGCAGGCTTGGCGAAACCCGCATGGGCGGCTCACCCGCGAAGATTGCACAAATTCTCGAACACATCGCGGATGCAATGTCCGAAGTCAGGGAGCAAATCCGTCCTTATATCAAAGAGCATCCCGAGTTTAAAGAAATTGGTGAGCGAATGATCGACGAATGGGAAAAGGGCGCCGCTCATTCTCTCGCGGCCATCCACTGAACCGACACAGCAAGCCTTTGAAAACCTGCCTTCCGGCGGCAATTATTGCCTTTCATCGGACAAGTAGCACGTCTTGCACCTTCACGGTGGCAAGCTCTTCTGCGGAGGATAACCATGCAAAACAAGTTTATTTCGTTGTTTGGTACTGGGATGATCATGGGAATCGTCATATTCCTAAGCACACATGTATGTGCTCAGTCTTTGCCCAAAAACGCATCATCGTCGAGCGCAACATCGCACGCAGCCCAGCAAACTTGGGAACTGCCTCAGGCAATGCCGGTAAAAGACACCGGCACACGCACCTACCGGTTCACGATCGTGTACAACTCAACCAACATGCGCGGAGAGATGCTTCGTCGCCAACGGTTAACCGGCGACTACACCCGCGGATTGCCCGACGGAAAAGTCCGCTGGGATAACGTTGCCGAAGATGACGCCGATGGCGCGACCGCGCCTTACGGACCTCCCCAGTCGCGCGAGTTTATGGACGGTTTTACCTACGTCAACAACCTCGGCGATTCCATGAAGCCGGACTTCTTTAAGGAATTTCCCCCCACGGCGGTTTTTGAGCGCAACCTGGTTTGGGACACGGGAATGTTTGAGGACTTTGGACAGAATTTTCTTCAACATCTCAAGCTGAATGAGCCATACTCGGCTGGTTATGACGAAGACATGACCCTGCCCAACGTTGGCACATTTCGCAATCACAAAGTTGTTTTGGAATACATTGGACGTTCGGAGCGCAATGGAGAGGACTGCGCCCTGATTTCGTACCAGGCTTTTTTCAATCCGCTCGAGATCAACAATGGCGGAATGGAGATGAAGGGCCGCAGCGATTATTGGGGATTGATTTGGGTCTCTCTTGCGACGCGGCAAATTGAATACGCCACGCTCAGCGAGACGGTGACTGCCGAACTGAAGCTGCCCGGGCAGAACACGATCCAGAATGTCAACGTTTTGCGCACGGGCGATTTTGCACTCATCAAGAAGTAAGAAAGTATCCAACGGGCAACGATGACAGGGACAATGGCAAAGATGAAAAGCAAATGGGGGATGCCGCTGCTATGGATCAATTTGTCCATTGTCCTGGTTTATTTTGTTCTGCTGATAAGCGATCAAATTACATTTGGGAAAAGTCTGCTGCATATGTTCGTGTTTGCCTTGATTTATGCAAACATCACCGGAATTCTTGGAATGGTCGCATTGGGCGCGGTTGCCCGCCGCTTGTCGCTGCGCGATCCGCTGGCGCCGATTCTAGTGTTGGGAGTAGTTATCTGCGTAGCGGCGGGATGTTTGGTGGCGCAATCGTTGCTTATTGTGATTGGATTTTTGCCCTCACAAAGATTTTGGTTTCAATATTTTCAAACGCTGAAACTCGCCATGCCTCTCGCGCTGGTATTCGGATTCGGCGCCATGGTCCACGGCTCATTGCGGCAACGTGTCCAGACCATGCAGGAAAAACTTTCTGAAAAAGACGCTGTGGTGGCGAGAGCGCAAAAGCTGGCGGCTGAAGCGCGGCTGCAATCGCTTGAATCGCGCATTCAGCCTCACTTCCTTTTTAATACGCTCAATTCCATCAGTTCGCTGACAGCGTCTAACCCCCAGCGCGCCGAGCAGATCGTGGGACGATTAGCTTTGCTGCTGCGCGCGTCGCTCGACAACAGCAACCAGCCATTAATTTCCCTGCGCCAGGAACTCGACATGGTCGAGAGCTATCTGGAAATCGAATCGGTGCGATTGGGCGAGAAGCTGAAGCGTTCCGTCGTCGTGCCTCCGGAATTACTGGAAGCGAAGGTCCCGCCAATGTCGGTACAATCGCTCGTGGAGAACGCCGTGAAATATGGCGTCACGCCACAGAGCGGCAGAGGCGAGGTTTCCATTTGCGCATCTTCAAAGGAAGAGACACTCTATATTGAAGTCCGCGACACCGGGCCGGGATTCGATCTATCAAAAATTCCATCAGGACACGGGCTCGATCAGCTCACTCAGCGCCTCGATACTTTGTTTGAAAGCAAAGCGTACCTTCGTGTGGCGCAACGCGGCGGCAATTCCACTGTAGAAATGATTTTGCCACTCTCATGAAGCTGCGCGCTTATCTGGTTGACGACGAACCGCTGGGGCTCGAGCGTCTGCGCCGTTTGCTGGAAAAAACCGGCAGAGTCGATGTGATTGGGCAGGCGAGTGAACCTGAGGTTGCCATCACTGCTTTGTCGAATGACTGCCCGGACGTATGCTTTCTCGACATCGAGATGCCGAGATTGAATGCGTTCGACGTTCTCGCGCGCCTGCCTAAGCAGCCGATTGTGATTTTTACAACTGCTTATGATTGCTATGCATTGCAGGCATTCGGCGTAAATTCGGTGGACTATCTGTTGAAGCCGGTCGACCCCGAAAATCTCGAACGCGCCTTGGACAAAGTTGAGCGGCTGCGCGGAGCAAGCCACGCGCAGAGCGATCTCCAGGCAGTCATTAAAAATCTTGCAGAATCCTTGCAGCAGGCCGCGATGGAATATCCCTCGCGGATTGCCTCGCGGCTAGGAGACCGGCTTTGGTTTATTGATCTCTCGCGAGTGACCCACTTTTATGCCGCCGATAAATTGACTTACGCTGTGTCAGGAAACAAAGCGTACTGTGTGGACAGCGCCATCGCCGAGCTTGAAAAGAAACTCGACCCGCGTAAGTTTGTCCGCATTCATCGCAGCAGCCTTGTGAATTTGGACTGGATCAAGGAGGTCGCCTCCCTTCCGGGCGGAACGTTATCTGTCCGCCTGAAAGACGAAAAGCAAACTGAACTGATCGTCGCGCGTGACCGCGCGCGGCAGTTCAAAGAGAGAGCAGGTTGTTAGCGCGCTACGATCAGGATTTGGTGGCAGTCACCAGATTGGTTGGCGCGAACAAGTTCCCGATCAGAATCTTCCGCTAAAATGGCGACGTTTTCATTTTGTGGTCCGAGTTCGCAAGATATGTTTAGGCCATTGTTATACCAGCTAAACTGGGAGCACAATTGTCTATCCGGGAATGAATACTCATCAGGAGGCCGTCGTGCAATCTCAATCTAAAGAAATCGGAACCACCCCTCAGCAAGCCGCAGTCAATCCGAACAAAGCATTGTGGGAGAAAGGCGATTTCACCGAGATCGCCGCTTTCATGCGGCAATCCGGGGAAGCAATCGCGAAGTCCCTTGGGATCGCGCCGCCGCTTCGAATCGCAGACCTGGGCTGCGGAGATGGCACCACCGCACTTCCCATTGCAACGTTGGGGGCTGATGTTCTTGGAATTGATATTTCCAGAAACCTGGTTGCAGCGGGGAACAAACGCGCGGCGAAGGCAGGCCTGAGCAAGCTGAAATTTCAGGAAGGCGATGCCGGCAATTTGGAAGGCGTGGCCGACGGTTCGTTTGATTTGACCATTTCGGTTTTTGGCGCGATGTTTTCTCCCAAACCCTTTGACGTGGCTAAAGAGATGGTGCGGGTGACCAAGCCGGGCGGGCGAGTTGTGATGGGCAACTGGATCCCAAACGATCCTACGTTTGTATCGCAGTTGCTGAAAGTCAGCTCGGCATTCACGCCTCCGCCTCCGGAAGGCTTTGTCAGTCCCATGACCTGGGGCGTGGAAAGTCACATCGTCGAGCGTTTCGGAAAGGCGGGAGTGCCGAAGGAGAAAATCTCCATGGTCAAGGACACATATTATTTTGTCCACGCAGATAAAACACCGGCCAAATTTATTGAGCTGTTTGAATCGTTCTATGGCCCGACCATGAACGCAGTTGAAGCGGCGCGGAAAAACGGGAAGGCTGCGGAACTCCACAAACAACTCGTGGAGCTGGCGCATGCGCATAACCAAAGCAAGGACGGCAGCACATATATTCCCGCGACGTATATGCGGGTCACAGTTTCGCTGTAGCACTGGCGAACGCTGGCGAAGACCATTCCTTCCGGCAAGGTAGTGAATCAGGCCCGCCCCTGTGCTAGCCTACTTTCATGCCGGAATCCGCAACCCAGAATCACATCGAAAAACAATTCCTCAGCGACCGGATCACGTTCTTTACCGAATCCGCCATCCGCGACATGACGCGCCAGGCGCTGCTGCACAACGCCGTCAATCTCTCGCAGGGATTTCCGGATTTTCCCGCGCCTCAGGAAATTAAGCGCGCCGCGCAGCAAGCAATCGAGCGCGACCTGAACCAGTACACGATCACGTGGGGAGCGAAAAATCTCCGCCAGGCCATCGCCGCTCACGTCAAAAAATGGCATGGCTTTAACGTGGATCCCGACCGCGAAGTCACGGTCTGCTGCGGCTCCACTGAAGGCATGATCTCGACCTTGATGGCGCTCTGCAACGCAGGAGACGAGGTCATTATCTTCGAGCCGTTTTACGAGAACTACCGGCCTGACAC
>JANWKU010000118.1 GCA_025451215.1 Terriglobales bacterium | reverse complement strand
CTTTCTGAAGGCGCACCCAAAGAACTGTTGGATGACTTGCGAGACATGCCATTCGGCAGCTACGGGCATCTTGCCGACAAGTTTGGGGTGCATTGGTTCTTTCAAGGAGAGGCGCGGAAGCCGTAGCCCTTTTCAAGCCTTCTTTGTTAACTGTTCCAACGCCTTCTGCAATGAAGATTCGTCGCCGATGTTTGTGCAACTCTGCGAGCGGTCAATCTGCCGCATCAGTCCACAAAGCACCTTGCCCGGCCCGACTTCCACATAAGTGCTGGCGTTTCTCGCGATCATCAGCTTCATGCAATCCACCCAGCGGACAGCCCCAGTCACTTGACGAATGAGGGCATCTTTACTCGCCGAGGCATTTTGGACGATTGCAGCATCCACATTGCAAACGACCGGAACGGAGGGATCGCTGAATTTGATCGCATCCAAATCTTGCGCCAACCGTTCCTGCGCTGGCTCCATGAGCAAAGAATGAAAGGGCGCGCTTACGGCAAGTGCGATAGCTTTTTTGGCGCCTCGTTCCGTGGCCAGTATTCTTGCGCGCTCGACGGCAGCAGCATGACCTGAAATGGCAATCTGCTCGGGCGAATTAATGTTCGCCGGAGCGCAGATTTCTCCCTGCGCTGCGTCCGCGCAGATTGCCGTGACTTGTTCTAAATCCATTCCGAGAATCGCCGCCATACCGCCCATGCCGACTGGGACAGCTTCCTGCATGTACTTTCCGCGATTGCGTACGGTGCGCACGGCATCGGCAAATGAGATTGTGCCCGCGGCCACGTGCGCGGAATATTCACCCAGGCTGTGTCCTGCGACCAGTGAGGGTTTCAGACCTTTTTCGCTGAGCACGCGCCAAGCGGCGACTGAAGCCGTAAGGATTGCGGGCTGCGTGATTTCGGTGAGCCTCAGTTGATCTTCAGGCCCTTCAAAGCACACCTGCGACAGCTTGTAGCCAAGGGCTTCGTCGGCTTCCTCGAATGTGCGCTTGGCGATGGGATACTTCTCCGCCAGATCTTTGCCCATGCCGACGGCTTGTGAACCTTGTCCGGGGAATAGGAACGCGAGGTGAGAAATTGAATCTGCCATATTCTCTTAATTTATGGAATTCGAGTAGTGCTCGTGTAGCGCCGGATCTCCGATCCGGCGACGCCGGGTCCAAGACCCGGCGCTACATGCATGTGCTTCACGGTTCAATCGCCACTGCCGGCCTGATCCCCGCCAGCTCCTTTTCAATCGTCCCGTTGATATCGTGCTCGGCGAATTCCGCAGCCACCCGTAACGCGTTCTTGATTGCGTTTGTGTTGGACGATCCATGCGTAATAAAGCAAACGCCCTTTACTCCCAACAGCGGCGCGCCGCCGTATTCGGTGTGGTCGAGACGCTTTTTGAAATCGGAAAATGCGCTGCGCGAAAGCAAATACCCAACCTGCCGCGAGATGGTTGTTTTTAGCGTCTCGCGCAAGGTGGCGCGCACAAGGTGCACGACGCCTTCTGAAATCTTGAGCGCCACGTTGCCTACGAAACCGTCGGCCACAATTACATCTACTTGGCCGTTGTATAAGTCGCGGCCTTCAACGTTACCAATAAAATTTAACGGAAGCTGTTTGAGCAACTGGAAGGCGTCGCGTGTGAGTTCGTTACCTTTGCTCTCTTCTTCGCCAATCGAAAGCAGGCCCACGCGCGGACTGCGCGTGCCGAACATGCTACGGCAGTAAATTTCACCCATCACGGCAAACTGCTCCAGATTTTCCGGTGTGCAGTCCACATTTGCGCCTACATCCAGCAATACAGCGACGGTGCGAATCGCAGTGGGGAAAACCGCCGCAAGTGCGGGACGATCCACGCCGGGCAGCATTCCCAGGACAATCTTCGCCGTGGCCATGGCCGCACCTGTGTTGCCCGCCGTCACAAATCCAGCCGCATCGCCTTCGCGCACCAGCCGCAAGCCCACGCGAATGGTGGAGTCACGCTTGGCGCGCACCGCCTGCATGGCTTTGTCCTCCATGGAAATTACTTCGCTGGCATGGACAATATTGATGGGTAGAGACGCCGCTGCGGAATAACGCGACAGCTCAGCCCGGAGGATTTCCTCCGGGCCGACCAAAGAAACATGAACGCCGTGTTGCCGTGCCGCCTGAATGGCGCCCTCGATTTCGGGCTTCGGTGCACGGTCTGAACCCATCGCGTCGAGCGCTATGACGCTTGGCATGGCAGGGGCTAGCTGGCTTCCTCAACTTCAAGAACTTCGCGGCCTTTGTAGTAGCCGCATTTTTTGCAGGCGCGATGCGGCATCTTTTTCTCATGGCAATTCGGGCACTCGGAGAGCGATTTGCTCTTCAAGGCGTCGTGTGCGCGCCGCGTGGAGGTGCGCTTTTGTGAATGTCGTCGTTTTGGATTAGGCATGGTTTCCTTATTGGCCGCTGGTTCGGGCGCTCAAATTCTTAATTCTAATTCTGTAATTTACTACCCAAGTCTTTCAGCGCGGCCCAGCGGACATCGGTGGCGGGCTCGCCGCATGAGCATTCTTCGTGATTCAGGTTCTTTCCGCAGTGCGGGCAAAGCCCTTTGCAATCTTCCCGGCAAACCACTTTCAACGGGACAGCCAGCAGGACCTGCTCACGAACCACATCGTCCAGCAGAAGCCCATCTCCCTGATAATAGCTTACTTCCGCCTCCGCCGCTGTCACCGAAAGCTCTTCGCGTCCAATGTCAGACCCCTGAGGGCGGTACAGCAAATCGAAGTCGCGGCTCACGTCGTAACTCACCGGCTCCAGGCATCGAGCGCAAGGCAGTTCCAGCCGCGTCCGGAGCTTGCCATTCACGCGGATGTCCTGAATCGCCCGCTGCCGGCCCTCGTGCTCTTCTATCAGCTGCGCCCGCCCGGACGTCTTTAAGGCCGTGATCAGCCGGGCATCTGGCCCCAAATCCAGGGCTTCTAGGGCAAATTCTTCCTTGAAATCAATCGGATGGCGTTCCAGCTCTTTGATTTCGAAGCGCATCGGTAACTCCCGCGCCCCCAGCAAATACCGCGAAGCCGCGGAAGCACGCACAGAGGCGTAAGTCTTCAAGGGAGCAAGACTTAAGAATAAAGGGAGGCTGCAGGAGTGTCAAGAATGAGAGTGGGACACCCGGGTTAACCTTAGAGATAAATTTTGGAGATGTATTTATCCGGGCTGATGCGCTTAATTTCGCCACGCTCTTCCAATATGTGCAAAGCTCCGCGAACAGCGTTTGTATTAAAACCAAACCGCTCCTGAATTTGTTCAACTGAAATTCCTTCAGGGTAGGAACGCACAATTCCTTGAACTTTTGCTATCGAGTCTTCCCCAACAGTCACTTCCAAAATTGTTCCCATGCTTTATTTTCTCTGCTTTCAGCGGACGAATCAAGCTGAATCATAGCTGGGTTTCAAAACAAAACTTACCTTCCAAGCCGTTCCATCGTCAACGGATCACCTTCCCCATCGAAATGTTTTTCCAGCGCATCCCTGAAAATCTGATTATCCGGGGTGCTTTTAGCAAACAACGTCATTGAGGAACGGAACTTGATATTGTCGGGATAGCCGAAGATTTCATCTACCGACCGGCTCTCGACATTCAGCACAAGCTGCGTGCACTCTCGCAGCCGCGGACCCAGGGTCGGATGGCGGATATACGCCTTTGCCTCATCCATCGAGGAGATGCCGAACTCCTGCGACATCGCGCTCGTTCCTAAGCCTTTAAGCTGCGGGAAAATGAACCAGATCCAGTGGCCACGCTTAGATCCTGCCGACAATTCCGCCCGAGCGGCTTCGTATGCCGATTCTTGGGCTTCCACGAATCGCCGGAGGTGATAGGGATCATTCGTATCTGGGCTGGGCACCCGATAATTTTAGCGGAATCGCCTTACTATGATTATACTAGACTAGACCTAGGTAATACCTATGGCAACCCTATACGTGGAAAATGTGCCCGATGATGTTTACTCTGCTCTACGCAAAAGGGCCCGCGACAATCGTTCGTCCATTGCCGCCGAAATCGTCGCTCTGTTGCGCCAGCACTATCCCACCGATGCTGAGTTGAAGAAACGGCGGGAAGCATTCAAGCGGCTGACGAAGCTTCGCGAAGCAAAATCTCCAGGCCCCGGCCCATTTCCCAGCACAGAAGAAATGATCCGCGAGGACCGCGAGCGTTGAGAACTTGCGTGGTGGACGCAAGCGTCGCCGCCAAATGGTGCCTATCGCCGCGATGGGAAGATTATTCTGAGCAGGCCATCGAACTGCTGGCATCCTGCACTGGAGGAGACACGCAGGTTCTCGTACCCGATCTATTCTTTGCGGAGATGGGTAACGTTTTATGGAAGGCCGTGAGAAAACAGAAAATCTCCTCGACTGGCGCCTCCGCCGCGCTGAAACTGCTGCGAGATCTCGATTTAGTTGCTTTTCCCACAATAGATTTAGTTGAAGAGTCTTTGAAACTCGCTATGGAGCATAATCGCACCGTGTACGACTGCATCTATGTCGCGCTCGCCGTGCGCTCTTCCACTGATTTCATTACCGCCGATGAACGCCTTGCCAACGCCCTGGCCGCCTACCTTCCCGTGAAATGGCTGGGCGCTTTCTAAGCTATATTTGTGAACATGGGCGCCGCGCGAATGATCGGATCCATGCGTTCGTTTGGGCGGGACGCATCTGTCTTAAACCAGAAAATTAAGCCGGGCACTACTAAACGGACGGTTCTTTTCGCTGCGCCCTATGCTGGCCTGCTTACACTCTTTATGGTCGTGGTGGTATTTGACGCCACTATTGGCATCGCGAATCCGCTCATCTATCGCGACATCATCAACAATGGCATCCTCAAGAGCAATTCGCACCTCATCATTCAACTTGCCCTGCTTGTCGGAGTGCTGGCCATTTTCGATGCGGCACTGGGGTTGATTCAGGCCTACCTGTCATCAAAAATCGGTGCGCAGATCGTGCTTTCATTGCGCACAAAACTTTTTGAGCATATCCAGCAGATGCCGCTGGCCTTTTTCACGCGCACCCAAACAGGCGCGCTGGTTAGCCGGCTCAGCGGCGACGTCTCCGGCGCGCAAAGCGCATTTACCGACATTCTTTCCAACGTTGTCGGCAACATCATCACCGTTTCGCTGATCATCGCCGCAATGTTTGCTTTGTCATGGCGAATTACGCTGGTGGCGCTTGTGTTGCTTCCTCTTTTCATCTTTCCGGCGCGCTTCTGGGGACGCAAACTCCAGGCACTTACGCGCGAAAGCTACGATCTCGGGGCCACCATGGGCAGCATGATGGTGGAACGCTTCAATGTTGCTGGCGCACAACTGGCGAAACTGTTTGGACGCCGCGCGGACGAGAGCAAATCATTTGAAACAAAGGCTGCTCGCGTTTCTGATATCGGCGTGAAGAGGACTATCTATGGGCGTCTTTTCTTCACTGCGATCATGCTCATGGCGTCTTTCGCCAGTGCCATCACCTATGGTTGGGGCGGCGTGCTGGCCGTCGAACACAAATTGGATGTGGGCACAGTCGTTGCGTTGGTGTCTCTGTTAGCCCGCATCTACTCTCCGTTGATGGGCCTTTCCAATGTTCAGGTCAACGTCATGACGGCTTTGGTTTCATTCGAACGCGTCTTCGAATTGCTCGACCTGCCGCCCATGATCCAGGAAAAACCGCACGCCGTCCCCGTGCCCGCTGGTCCGGCGAGTATTTCTTTTGACCGGGTTTCATTCCGTTACCCCTCCGCGTCGGAAGTTTCGCTGGCATCGCTCGAATCCATTGCGGTGCCCGACAAAATGCCCGAGAAAGTCGTTCTGTATGACATTAGCTTTAGGGCTGAGCCGGGGCAGCTTGTCGCGCTCGTCGGCCCATCCGGCGCGGGCAAGACGACGATCACCCAGCTCGTGCCGCGCCTTTATGACGTGCAATCCGGGTCCGTCACCGTGAATGGGATTGATGTGCGCGATGCAAAACTCGACTCACTGCATGAGCGCATTGGCGTGGTCACGCAAGACGCCCACCTGTTTCACGATACGATTCGCGCCAATCTTCTTTACGCAAAACCAAGTGCGACAGATGCGGAAATCAATGAAGCCTTGCGCGCGGCGCAGATCCTTCCGTTGGTTTCGTCGTTGCCTAAAGGACTCGATACGCTGGTTGGGGAGCGTGGCTATAGGTTTTCGGGAGGAGAAAAGCAGCGCCTCGCCATTGCGCGCCTGTTGCTCAAAGCGCCGGACATTGTGATTCTCGACGAAGCGACCGCGCATTTGGACTCAGAATCTGAAGCTGCAATCCAGCGCGCGTTTGAGATCGCTCTCGCCGGGCGGACTTCCATCGTGATTGCCCATCGCCTTTCCACCATTCTCCAAGCCGACCAGATATTGGTGGTGCAGGAGGGGCGCATCGTTGAACGCGGCACTCATTCCGAGCTTCTGGAGCATGGTGGGCTATACGCCGATCTTTACCAGCGCCAATTCGCTCAAGCCGCGTTGAGCTAATCCACAGGCCGCCGCAAGACTCCCAAAATAAAAACGGCTGGCATGCAGCCAGCCGTTCCAGGTAAGCGATCCTGATTAGTGGTGGTCTTTGTGTTCCGGCTCGTGATGGTCTCCACCCGGATGCCCTCCGCCACCATGCGCAGGCTCGTTATGCGGTGCCATGTTGTGCGGCTGATTATGCTGCGCTTCGTTGTGCGGTGCCATATTGTGCGGCTGATTATGCGCGGGCTCATTGTGCGCCGCCATATTGTGAGAGGCCTCGTTGTGAGGCGGATTATTCGGATGGCCATTGTTGGCATTGCCGTGGAATCCGCCATTGGCAGGTCTGGGAACATTCGTGTTATGCGCGCGTTCCGTCGGCCTCATGTTCTCATGTGGATTTCCAGGACGCGGAACGTTATGCGCATTCATCGGTCTGCTCATTGCCGGAGCGGACGGACGGCCGTGGTTATGCGACGCAAAGTTGTCGGGACGCGTGCTGGCCATATGTTCATGCTGCACCTGCACAGGAGTGCGCTCGAAATGACGCTCGTGGTCGAAGCGTTCCTGCTCCGCGTTGGGGCGAACATTACGGCCGCCCGGGCCGTTGAAACTTACCCGGCTCACGTCACGATGGATCACCTGGGTGTGATAGACGTTATGAATCACAGTGACGTTCACGCGAGAGACGGCTGTGTTGTAGAAGAAATGTCCATGGTCCCAGCGGCCGCCCTCGAAGCCTACTCCGCCGTAACCGAATCCATAATCAACTCCGCCGTAGAAGCCAACGTGCGGTCCCCAGTAGCCGGCATGCCATCCATAGGCGCCACCTGAAAATCCCCAATAGCCGGGTGTCCAAAGAAGGCCGGGTTGTGGAGCGAGCACCCATGTGCCCGCGACCCAGTAATAACCATCAGGGCCGTACGCCCAGTAGCCGGGAGTCCAGATGTAGCCGTCGCCGGGGCAAACCGGCTGCGTGTAAACGGGTAGCACCGGAGGCGCAATCGTGATGGAAATCCCGATCCCGCCAAACGCTGCGGCAGGAAGCACCATCAGCAACGCCGCGAAAATGTAAGTACGAACTGAGCGTAGTAGATGCATCGTTTCACTCCTCGCCATCATCATCCTTCGTTTGCCCGGTAAAGCTTGCTGTGCCGGGTTGCGCGGACCAAGCGGCGAATTCCGACTACTCAACCTGTACGTCTTGCAACTCCCAATCCACTAGATATAAACCCGTGTTTTAAGGAGATGTTGCAGCCTGTGGATTGCTCGCAAGCTATTGATTCTTACATGATTGGAGGGCAGTAAATAAGATTACGAAAGAGGCGCACCTGATTGGATACTGTTGAACTGATAGAGAAAAAATTACGCGGGTTAAGTTTTCGCGGGATGATTGCGCGGCGAGCCCTCATGCGACAACGCCCATCTTCTTTCCTACCTTTTTCAACGCCTGCAGCGCCTGCTGCAATTCATCCTTTGTATGCGTCGCCGTCACGATGGTGCGAATGCGCGCTTTGCCTTCCGGCACTGTAGGAAATGCGATGCCCGTTCCCAACACGCCTTCCTTGAAAAGCTCGCGCGAAAAATCCATGGTCAGCTTGCCGTCGCCAAGAATAATCGGCGTGATCGGCGTTTCGCTCGCCGGAGTCATCTTGCCGCCAATGTCGAATCCCAGCAACGCCAGCTCTTTTTTCCAGAAGCGCGTGTTCTCCCAGAGCTTTTCAATCCGCTCCGGTTCGTTTTCGAGAACATCGAAAGCCGCGATGCAAGTTGCCGCGACCGACGGCGGATGCGAGGTGGAAAACAAAAACGGCCGTGCACGATGATAAAGGAACTCAATCAGATCACGCGTACCGCAAACGTATCCGCCCAGCGCGCCGATGGCCTTCGACAAAGTTCCCACCTGGATGTCCACCCGACCATGCACGTTGAAGTGATCAATGGTGCCGCGGCCGTTGCGGCCGAGAACGCCCGAGGCGTGAGCGTCATCCACCATCATGATGGCTCCGTATTTTTCTGCGAGATCGCAGAGGGCGGGCAACGGACCGATATCGCCGTCCATGGAAAAAACACCGTCGCTGATCAACAGCTTTTTGCCGGGCTCGTTTTTTACGCTGGCCAGTTTCTCTTCAGCCTGCGCCATGTTCTTGTGCTCGAACACCAGAATCTTCGCGCGCGACAACCGCGCACCATCAATAATCGAAGCATGGTTCAATTGATCGGAGATGATGAAATCGTCTTTACCCAGGACTGCGGAAACAGTGCCCGCATTCGCCGCAAATCCTGACTGGAACACCACGCACGCTTCCACGTTCTTAAAGCGCGCAATCTTTTCTTCCAGCTCCATGTGGATCTTCATGGTCCCGGCGATGGTTCGCACCGCCCCCGATCCCACGCCATATTTGCGCGTGGCTTCCAGCGCTGCCTCGCGCAATTTAGGATGCGTCGTTAGTCCCAAATAATTATTCGACGCGAGGTTGACGACTTTCTTGCCGTCAAACGTGCATACCGGTTCCTGCTCATCATCCAAAACTCGTAAGCGAAAATACG
>JANWKU010000117.1 GCA_025451215.1 Terriglobales bacterium | reverse complement strand
GCGCGCTTGGTGCGTTCGGCGATTTCGCCTTCGCTGCGAATTTTGATTCCACCCAGAAATTCCTGGATGATCTCTTTCGTCACAACGAGCTTTTCATTTTTCCCTTCCGCCAAACGCCGCGCCTGCTTGCGGCAAATGGTGCCAATGTTCCGTTCGAGATTACGCACGCCCGCTTCGCGCGTGTAATGCCGCACGATGTAACCGACCGAATCCGGCGGGAACTCAATCTGTTCCGCGGTAATTCCATTCTCTTCAATCTGCCGCGGAATCAGGTATTGAAACGCGATATGCGACTTCTCTTCCTCGGTGTAACCCTGGAGTTCGATGATCTCCATGCGGTCGCGCAGAGGCTCGGCGATCGGGTCGAGCATGTTCGCCGTGGTGATGAACAGCACCTTCGACAAGTCAAACGTCACGTCGAGATAGTTGTCACGAAACGATGCATTCTGCTCCGGGTCAAGCGCCTCGAGCAAGGCGGAGCCGGGATCGCCACGGAAGTCACGCCCAACTTTATCAATTTCGTCGAGCATGAAGACCGGATCTTTGGTCTCTGCGCGGCGAATGCCTTGAATAATCTGCCCCGGCAACGCTCCAATGTAAGTGCGGCGATGGCCGCGAATTTCCGCTTCGTCATGCACGCCACCCAGCGATAAGCGCACGAACTTGCGCCCAAGTGCGCGGGCAATGGATTTGCCCAGCGAGGTCTTCCCTACTCCGGGAGGCCCGACAAAGCAAAGGATTGGCCCCTTCATCGTTGGCTTCAACCGCCGGACGGACAAATAATCCAGAATGCGGTCTTTGACTTTTTTCAGGTCGTAGTGGTCCGCATCCAAAATTTCTTTGGCTTTGGGAATGTCCACTTCGCCGCCGGAGGTTTTCGTCCACGGCAGAATGGCGAGCCACTCCACATAATTCCGGGTGACGGAATAGTCCGCCGCCATCGGAGACATGCGCGAGAGGCGTCCCAATTCCTTCAGGGCTTCTTTCTTCACTTCGTCGGGCATGCCTGCCGCTTCAATTTTCTGGCGAAGCTCGTCGGTATCGCGCTGGCCTTCGTCCTGCTCGCCCAATTCTTTCTGGATGGCCTTCATCTGCTCGCGCAGGTAATACTCGCGCTGCGTCTGCTGGACGCGGTCCTGCACTTCAGACTGGATCTTGTTGCGCAGTTGCTGGACTTCCAATTCCTTCACCAGGTGTGAGTTGATTTTTTCCAGACGCACGCGCACGTCGGTGGTTTCCAGCGTGTCCTGCTTGTCGGGCGTGGAGAGCGACGGCAACGATGAAGCAATGAAATCCACCAACCGTCCCGGCTCTTCAATATTCATGGCAACGGTGGAAAGCTCGTCGGACAACGTGGGCGATCCGGCCACGATCTGCTGAAACAACGTCAATACGTTGCGTTGCAAGGCTTCCAACTCTGAGCTTTTTGGTGGAATAGCCTCGGGCACCGAATCCACGCGTGCGCGCATGTAGGGTGCAAGCTGAGTAAATTCAGTAAGCCGCACGCGTTCCAGGCCTTCCGCAAAGACAAAGAGGCTCTGGTTGGGCATTTTTACGACTTTATGCACAACAGCCAGCGTTCCTACGGTGTAAAGGTCGGTCGGCTGCGGTGCGTCAATGCGTGCCTCGCGCTGCGCGACTACAACAATAGTCTTGTCCTCGCCAAGAGAATTGACCAGCAGGACGGAACTTTCCCGGCCCACCGTCAAGGGCAGCACGGCGTGCGGGAAAAGGACCGTATCTCTAACTGGGAGAACGGGTAAGGCCCGTTCCGCATACTGCTGCGCGGTGGTTCGTACTTCGCTTTCTTGGTCTGCCATAATTCACCTTGAGTGTTCTTTACTCAAGTTTTGATGAGCCAGCGTGCCTTTAAGATGCAACGCGCCTGTTCCATTGAGCCTGTGAATTCTAACTCTTCTTCGGCATACTTTGCACGGAACTAAAGGTGCACTGAAGGGTACATGACCAATTTAGGACGAAAACTTCGGATTGCGGATTAGCCCCCCTAACTTCATGCAATCTGGGAAAATAAATAAATGAACTCCGTACGCATGGACAAGTGGCTGTGGGCCGCCAGATTCTTTAAGACCCGAGCGCTCGCCGCAAAAGCCTGCGAATTGGGCAGAGTCCAATCGAACGGACAGCCCGCCAAGTCGGCCCGGGAGGTCCGTGCTGGCGACATGCTGAAGATCACCACGCCGGGTGGCGAGTTCCAGGTGGGAGTAATGCAACTCAGCGAGGTACGCGGGCCCGCTTCGGTGGCGCAGACTCTCTATCGTGAAACTGAGGAAAGTAAAGAACTACGATTGAAAGTGGCCGCCGAGCGAAAAGCCATGCATGAGTTTGAACAGTTGCCGGCAGGAAAGCCCTCGAAACGGAATCGGGGGAAGATTATTCGGTTTCGTGGAAGAGGGTGACTCAAATGTGCTCATGTTGGACATTTGAGTGTCGAGAAAAAGCACATCGGCAGTAACTCGCTCGATCAAACCGAGAGCTACTTCCCCATTGCGCGCTTCATATGTAACTTCTATGAAACGCGAAATATTGTGGGAAACTCAGGGAATTTGCGGAAAGCTTATTCAGAATAAGAGAACTTGGGTGCCGGAGCCACATACCCCGGCGGCGTGCCTTTTTCTATAAAAGGCAGGGCATCCGGTTTGCTAACTTCTACATGCCCGTCCGGCATGATTTTGTAGGGACGTCCGGTGGGATCGCGCGGGATTACGCTAAGCGCTCCACTCTGCACCAGGTCCACAAAATTTGAAGGCATGTGGCCAGTATCTTTTTTGTATTTGTCCACCATGGACTCAAGTACGGGTACGGTTTCATCTACGTCGAGCGCTCGCAGATGCGCAGCTGCATTGGCTTTGACTTGTTTATCAGTGCTGGTTTGGTAGGCTGCGCTCCACATCATGCGGGCCGTTTCGAGATCGCCGGCGTGTTCGGACATACGTGCCGCGAGAATTTTGAGCCAGGGATGTGTGTGAGGCAATTGCGATCCCTGCCGGAAGGCGTCGGCTGCGTCCTTGTAGTCCTTCAGCTCAAGGTAGTAGATAAATCCCAAATTGTAATAAAGGTGCCAGTCGTCAGGGTTGTTCTTGATTCCATATTCCACTAGTTTGACGGCCTCTTGCGGCATGCCCGCCCCGTTCGGAGGAGCGGTGGAGAGAAATGTCGAACCGAACTCATAGGCCACGGTCAAGTGAGGGTCAAGAGCGGTAGTGATTTCGAGGAGCGGCGCTAATAGTTTGTATTCCTCTGCACCTTGCGCGTGGTGATTGCCGAAATATTGCACAGCGCGCGTCCAGTAAATGTCAGCCATGAGGCCGTCATAACCGAGACTTAGGCGTCTGGCTGCTTGTGGCGAGGAGATAAAGAGGACTTCGCGCAGGGTTGCACCCGAACGGATACGCTCCACGCGGCGAAGCATAAACACCGATCCCGCCAGGCATAGTAAAAGCACAACCGCCGCCCCCGACTCGACTCGGCGCGCGGCGTTCATTTGAGGTTCCGCCGCTCAAAGACCAATACCGCGCCGCAAACCGCCATTGCCGAATAGAGCAGTGCGTATCCCGTGTTGTAAAGGACCAGACCGCCAGCGACTGGCTGATCGTGGGCGACCGAACCGATCACATTTAATGCCGCGATATTGGGCACGAGGTAGGATGCGCCCGTTGCCAGCCATCCGGTCGCGCCGTGAGCCACGGCGGCGAAGCCGCGCAGGTCCTCGGAAAACGTACCAATCACAAAAAGTGAAAATGCAAATACAGCCGACAGCAATGGCGACGAAAAAGAAGAAAAGAAGAGCGTGAGCGCGGTCACGATAATGAATTGCAGAATGATGAAATAAAGCGCGACCAGGACCCAGCCATCCGATTTCTGCAAGTGATGGGAAACATACAGCAGCGCGGCAAAGACACCTACTCCCATCAAGGATGCGTTCACCACGAGCGTCCCGGTAAGTCCGAAAAACTTGCCCGCAATAAACTCCCACCTGCGTACGGGGCGCGAAAGGATGGTGTACAGCGTGCGCTTTTCGATCTCCTTGGAAACCAGTCCAATGCCAATGAAGATGGCAATGACAATACCGAAAAGCGAGATCGCGGTGAGGCCGAGGTTGATCACCACCAGGCGCTCGATGCCGATGGAAACCTGGCCGACGAGGACGGCTCCGCCAATCATAAGAAGGGCAAAAGCGATCAAATTGTAGAGGACGCGATCGCGGACGGCTTCGCGGAAGGTGTTGCGCGCGATGTAAAAAATTCTGCCAGTCATGCCTTTACTCCACCAGAGCGCTCCGGTTCCACAGCTTTGACCTGTTGCACGAAATAATCTTCCAAAGATTTGCGCAAAGGGACGAGGGAAACCAGCCGAAGCTTTTCGCGGCGCAAGAGGTCGAGAGCATTTTCTTGCTGTTCTTCTGGCAGAACTGCGCGCACAGTATTTCCAGTGACGTGACACTCAGCGCCGATGGCTTTAATCGACGCGGAAGCGCTGTTGGCTTGCCACACAATTTCCACTTTTCCCTTCACGCCAGCGGTGAGATCGGCAACTGCGCCTGTGCCTTTTAACTCACCGCGGTTAAGAATTGCTACACGATCGCACAGCGCTTCGGCATCCGCGAGAATATGAGTAGAGAAAAAAACGGTCTTGCCTTCATGCTTCAATTGTTCCATCAGATCGCGAACTTCTCGGCGGCCTGTGGGGTCCAGACCGGACATAGGTTCGTCGAAGAAAACAACCTTGGGATCATGAAGAATTGCCTGTGCGATGCCTACGCGCTGCAACATGCCTTTGGAGAACTTTCGAAGCTGAACGCTACTGGCATCCTGTAGCCCAACTCGATCCAGAAGTTCGCTGACTTTGCGCGCGCGTTCTCTTCCGCGGATTCCAGAAAGCTGGCCGTAATAATCCAGTAGTTCGCGGGCAGTTAAATAATCGTAGAAGTACGGTTGCTCCGGAAGAAAACCGATCTGGGCCTTTACGCCCGGGTTTCTGAAATCCATATTCAGAATGCGAGCGGATCCTGCAGAAGGTGACACCAGCCCCATTAGCATTTTGAGCGTGGTAGTCTTGCCTGCGCCGTTGGGACCAAGAAAGCCGAAGATCTCTCCCTCCCCAATGGCTAGATGCAGAGGGTGGAGGGCGTGCTTTTCCTGCTTGCGTAAAAACCCAACAGTGTAAGTCTTTTCAAGGCCTAATATTTCGATCGCAGACATTTTTGGGTATACAGAATTTATATTTTACAAAACAGAAGAATATAAGATTACACACGTGTTCTTGCAATTTGCTTCCACGTCAGCGTTTTTTTTGCAGTACGGCATTCGCCTCCTGTTGCGCTGCTTCCAAATTGGAAGACATCATCTTCGCTTCCATGAAAGCACTCTGGGCCTTTTCTTCTTGTCCTGTTTTGTGAAAGGCCTGAGCTAAAAGTAAATACTCAACATCGGATGGCGCTACTTCCACGGCGTGGGAATAATAGCCAATGGCGTGCGCTACATCACCAGTACTCTGGGTAATCAATCCCATACCCACAAGTGCAAATTGATTATCGGCGTGCAAATTTAGTGCTGCTGCATAGTTCTCCCGAGCTTGCGAAAGATCCCCCGCCGCGCGATAGATTGCCCCTAAGTTGCCGAATGCGGTGGACCGTAGGATCGGTTCCGTTGAGAGCTGTAATGCTGATTCATAATGTGCAATCGCTGCTTTTATATTTCCCCGCTGTTTTTCACAAACACCGATATTCAGCTGACTGAATGGATCCTGAGGATTAATGTCGGCAGCAGCCTGAAAGTGTTTAGCGGCTTCTTCGATTCTTCCTTCCCGCAATAGCACGGTACCCATGTTGTCATGCGCGACGAAATTGTCCTGCGTAACCTCAAGCGTGTGCGACCAAAGGGTCGTGCTATCGTGCCAGTAACCAATCTGGACGTGGGTAACGATCGATAATCCGGCGATTGCAATCATGGCGAAGGCTACAAAGTAAGGAGTATAAATTTGCCGCGCGTGGGCCCAATCCGCTAATCCCCAAACAGCGGCGATAAATAAACCGATAAATGGCAGATATGCATAACGGTCGGCCAAGGCTTGTTCACCAACCTGCACCAATCCGATGACGGGTATCAGGGTACCCAGAAACCAAAGCCATCCAACAATAAGATATCGGTGCTGCCTAAGCTTTAACACGATGCAGGTGATTGCCACTAGAAATAGGCTTGATGCAATCACTTTCCAAAGAGGGATCACGTTCCCGGGATGTGGATATAACACAGCAAGGTGCGACGGCCAGATCGCTTTTTCGATATATAGCGAATACGAAACAACTGCGTTCATTAAACGAACTGGGAGAGGAACCTCTGTCCGTACGGCACCACCCCCCTTTTGCGCCACCATGGTGATCACAACACTTCCTATCGTGAGAACGAAAAAGGGAACTTTTTCCAGCAGTAACTTCCACAGAGATTTGCCGTAAGTTTGGGAAAGCACATCACCATTTGGCGAAATTTG
>JANWKU010000116.1 GCA_025451215.1 Terriglobales bacterium | reverse complement strand
TGACTTGAGTGCTAGCCATTCAATCCTTTATGCGCGCTTTATTTGCGCTCGAAACGATACTCGTCAATGACCACGCCCATGCCGCGCAATCCGTCTTCGTCGCAGTGCCGCACGACGCGTCCCCGGCAATCAATGGTCACATTGCTTTCCGTCCCCACAACGTCCGCGGGGAGTGAAATTGTGAAATCCACAGCCGAACCAATCGGCAATTCCTTGTCCATCTGGAGCAGCACGCCATTCGCGGAAATGTTTGCCGTCTCCACGATCTGCTGTCCGGTAGAAGACTTTAGCGCCGCAGGAAGTTTGATCGGAAAACGCACTGCGCTTTGCATCTCTGCATAGCGGTTGCCGATCTTCTTCGCTTCCATTGCCGGAGCAGCCATTTCTTTGGACACGGGAATCGAGCCTTCTTTCCGAACCGCTGGGGCAGCAGCGCTGCCGTCTGGAGTCCGACCTTGGTTCGACATTAAGGCGCAGCTTACACCCCGGAACCAAGCCAGCAAAGTTACGGAAGTCATTGAGAATATTGAACGTAAGTGCTTTGAGTGGAAGGAGTTATTGGATTTACGAGCCTGCGCAAACGGGCGCATGCGCAATAAAACGGCTAGCCGTATAAGAAATGAGGAGTTTGGGCGCACTCATGTCGCTGCTTTGGCGAGACACGGGATACGATGTGGGACTGAACGCTGATTGCTGAATGCCTCTCTAGAACTTCGTAACTTCCGTGAAGTTGAAGTCTTTGACCTTCATCGCCGGAACGACCATGTCGAACGACTCTTCCCCGCTCGCCCGCACGGGCGCTCCCATCTCCTCGACGTTCGAGAACATGTGGATCAGGCTTTCGTTAAAGCGGAAGTTAAGAATGCCGTGCTTCACTTTGCCGTCCTCCACATAGAATGTGCCGTCGCGGGTCATGCCGGTAAGGATCTTCTCGTAGGGATCCACTTCGCGGATGTACCAGAGCCGCGTTACAAGAACGCCGCGCTCGGTGGAGGCAACCATCTGGTCCACTGTTTTTTCATTCTCCTTGGCTGGCGCGCCGAAAACGATGTTCATGGGCGCTTCGCCAACTTCATTGGGCAGCGGGAAGCCATGGCCTGTTGCCTCGACCGGGCCAACTTGATCTTTGTGCTCTGACTTTCGCATCTTTTCCGCCGTCGCGCGGGCATACACCAATCGCTTAATGACTCCATTTTCGACCAACTGCAAGCGCTCTCGCGGAACGCCTTCCCCGTCATAGGGAGAGCCAGATTGCAGCGGATGAGCAGCGTCGTCCCAGATGTTGATGTTGTCGCCGAAGAGTTTTGTGCCTACGCGATTCGTGAGGAAAGACCGCTGATCGAGAATGGCGAGCCCGGCAAAGTCCCAGAACATGAATCCAGCCATGTCCAGCACGGCGGCAGGTTCCAGAATGACGGTGTATTTTCCCGCGGGCAGTTCGCGCGGGGCCGCGGACTGAATGGCTTTGCTGGCGGCGATTTCGGCAAGACATTCTGCGTCCAGATGAGCGACGTTGGGCGAGTTGGCCTTCTGCCATCCGGAAGATTTATCAGCGAGCATGGTAATGGAAATTTCAGAAGATGTTTGCGCATGCCATTGCGCCAGTCCGCGCGAGTTGAAGATGCCTTCAATAGTTTCTCCGCAGGAGAAAACGCCCGCGGTAGTCAGCTTGTGCTTTTCGGCAACTCCGACAATCTTCTTGACGCCCTCCGCGCGATCTTCGGGAGTAAGCGCGGCCGTCTGCGCGAAATGCCTGCTGGGCAAGGTCCGTGTGGCGCGGACACTCTTGTCCGCGACCGGCAGCAACTCCGGATCAGGATGCTGCACTTTGGCCAGACTCTCGGAAGCAGCCACCACGCGCCGCAAACTTTCGTCGTCAAGCTTGTTGGTCGTGGCCCGCGCGGTCCGTCCGTTAAATACGGTGCGCAGCGAAACGCCATAATTTTCTTCCGCGACGTTCTGATGAATGATGTTGTTGGCAAAACGCGTGAGCGCGGTCTTGCCGCCGTAAAAAATTACCTCGATTTCGTCGGCGGAGGAATAGCTTTTCAGCTTTTTGAAAATGTCCGCGGCCTGGTCTTTATTTAGCATTTGGCTCTCAGCACTACCGTCCCGTCACGCACCCACTACGTTCCCTTGTAGGCCGATCCAACCTTAATATTCCGAAATCTCGCCGGACTCGCGCCGTGGCCCGTGCCCATCACCTGCTGCGGCTGTCCCTTGCCGCAATTCGGCGTGCCCCAAAGCGTCCACTCGTCGCGCGAGCAGATCGCGTCCATGGAGTTCCAGAAATCTGTCGTGATGCCTGAGTACGATGGGTTCTTCAGCATCCGCACGCGCTTGCCATTTTTAATCTCCCAGCCAAGTTCCGTGCCGAACTGAAAGTTGTAGCGCTTATCGTCAATGGACCAGGAGCGGTTGGTCTGCATCAGGATCCCGTTGTCGGTGGAAGCGATGAGCTGCTCGAGCGTCAGCGGCTTTTCTCCGGGAAGAATGCTGATGTTGGTCATGCGGATGATCGGCAGCCGGTTCCAACTCTCGGAACGCAGAGTTCCACCCGAGCGATTCAAACTGATGGTGTGCGCGGTCTCGCGCGAACTCAGGTATCCGGTAAACAGTCCGTTGGTGATGATCGGCGTGCACTGCGCGGCGACGCCTTCGTCATCGTATCCGAATGTCCCCAGGCCGGGACCGTGCTCGTCGCGGGCATCGGCCACTACATTGACCAGCTCGGTGCCATAACGCAGCGCGCGCAATTTTTCCAATGTAAGAAAGGAAGTTCCCGCGAAATTCGCCTCCATCCCCAGCACCCTGTCCAGTTCAATCGGGTGCCCGACAGATTCGTGGATCTGCAATCCAAGCTGAGAGCTGTCCAGAATAATGTCGAACGTTCCCGCGGGGCATTGGTCGGCTTTAAGCAGCGCGACCACTTCTTCTCCGATGCGACGGGCATTTTCCAGCAGCTTTAATTCCTCAATCAGTTCGTAGCCTTTGTTCTGCCACTGCCCGCCAAAAGAGTTTGGATACGACCTCTTCTGGATTTCATTTCCCGCGAACGCATAGGCGCAGTAGCCCGCGCCGGTCACGTATTTTGTTTGGTGGATGTTCGCGCCCTCGGAGGAAAAGAACCACTGCTCCTCGCGGCGGAGATTCATGTTGGTTTCTGCCAACGTCACGCCTGCCACCGAGCGCAATTCGGCGTCAATCTTGAGCAGCAATTCAAGGTTCTGCTCCACCGAAATGCTAAAGGGATCAATCCCGCACTGCGACTTCCACTCCGCCGTGGCGGGCTTTTCCGGCGCGAGGCGAACATTTTCCTGCTTCACCCGCGCGGAGGCTTTTGCGATCTCAATCGCCCTTGCGGCGGTCGCTTCAACGGCAGCACGGCTGAGATTCTCCGTGGCGGCGAATCCCCACGCGCCATCGGCGATCACGCGAATCCCAATCCCCAGGGACTCGGCGTCCGAGGCTCCACCGACTTTGCCATTTTTAGTGGAGAGCGCGCGGCTGCGGTCATCCACAATGCGCGCATCGGCGTAACTGGCGCCTCGCAGCGCAGCGGTATTGAGTGCCCAGCTTGCGATCTCTTTCATGGCCGAAAATTTAATCTAACACATGCGAAGGAATTAAAATTTCCATGAAAGTCACAAATAGTGCTACCAGCTTGCAGAAACTACCATCAAAACGCATGTCATCCCGACGTTGAGCGGAGCGAAGACGGAGAGACCTTATAACGGCGGCAACCTTCACTGCTGTCGGCGGGAATATTGCTCCGGCTGGCAGCATACGCACTTTCAATCCGGCGTAAGGTCCCTCGCAAATACTGCTCGGGATGACATGGTTTTTGGGTTGCATACGATGGACAGGTCGGTTCGCACGAACTGCACCACTTCCAACTCGCAAGGTGAGTTGGCTTCCGACCACGCCCTTTTTTTTACTTCGCCGTTGCCATCGCCTTGGGCAGCATCCTCTTCACCGCCTGCACCAGCCGGTCGGGACTCTTATCCAGCGACAACGTGGATTTCTCAAAATATTCCGCCGCCCCTTCGCTTTTCAGTTTCTCTTCGTTGGCCTGGGAGAGGCTGGTGAGCACCATCACCGGAATCTTGCTGGTCGCGTTGTCGGCCCGCAGAGCTTTCAAGACCTCCGGTCCGGAGAGCTTGGGCAGCATCATATCCAAAACAATAAGGTCGGGCAGTTTCTCCCGGGCGATTCTGAGCCCTTCTTCGCCGTCCGCAGCGCCAATCACTTCAAAACCAGCCTTCTGCAACGCGCGTTCGTTAGTTATGCGCATAAACCGGCTGTCGTCAACGATCAAAATGGTCATATTTTTCCCGCTGTAAGAACTATCGGCTGAAGACGTAGAAAACTTAAGGATGGAAAAACAGCGCCACGGTTCCACGGACGGTTGCCCAGCGGAAAAGGAACCCGGCTTACGCGGCTGCCTCACCTGCCGACCTGGCGCGCGGTCGCCGTTTGCCCGACATCAGCGTGATCATAAATACGCTGATGAGCACTAGGAATGTACCGAAGACCGTGCGCGCGCCAATCTCCTCGCCCGCGAGAAAATATCCCAGGATTACCGCAATGACCGGATTAACGTACGCGTAGGTTCCCACTTTGGTGGGCGAAGCGTGGTCCAACAGCCACACATAAGCGGTATATCCAACCAGTGATCCCGCCACGATCAGATAGAAGAGAGCGAACCATGCCCGCCCCGAAAGCTGGCCAGGGTGAAAATGCGCCATGTCGCCGGTCACGATCGCGAGCACAAAAAGTTGTACGCCACCGGTAAGCATTTGCAGCGCGGAACTCATTCCCTTCGAACTGGGAAGGGGAATCTTTTTGGTGAGCACGGTGCCGACCGCCCATCCGAATGCGGCCACCAGCAGCGCAATTGCCCCGGCGCGGTCAATCACCGTTCCGCCGAGCGACGCGGAAGGATTGATGAGGACGACGACCCCAAGAATTCCCGCCACAAGCCCCAGAGCAAGGCTCACGCTCGCCCGCACCGTGCGAAGAAAAAGAATTTCAAGAATGGTAATGAAGATGGGAATGGTCGCCAGAACAACCGCAGCAATTCCCGACGCCACGCGCTGCTCCGCCCAGAACAGGCAGCCATAATCAATCAGGAACATCAGGAATCCAAGCAGCGAAGCGCCCGCCCACTCCTGCCATCGCGGCCAGGTCTTGTCCTTCGCCAGCATCCATATAAATAGGACGCCCCCGGCAACGGTGAAACGCAGCGCGGCAAACAAGAATGGCGGCAGTTCGCGCACCCCGATGCGAATGCACAGAAAAGTCGAGCCCCATACGAAGTAAATGATGGCGAAGGCCAGCAGGATTTTCCAGCGCACGGGCTGGATCGTTGGTTTGGAAATTACCTGCGGCGGGGCGCTCACTGACGTTTCTCCTGAACTCGCATATCAAAAATGAAAGCTAAATGATGAACAATGCGATGGGGCGGGTGCAAGAAATTATGAATGCTCCCAATTCCCGCAAATAAACTACAAAACCATGTCATCCCGACGTTGAGCGAAGCGAAGACGGAGGGACCTTACGACGGCCAGAATCCTCTCAGCAGTCGGCGGGAATATTACTCCCGCCGGCAGCACACACACTTCGACCCGACGTAAGGTCCCTCGCAAATACCGCTCGGAATGACATGATGTTGGGTTCGCCTAAAACCTTCGGCATGAGAGAAATTAAGGAATTAAAACTGCAGAAACTCGACAAATGAATCCACGACATCCGCGCCAGCATTGTTGGAAACGCGCGTAGCGTGGCGCTCGACGTTCTTCATCAGTCCATCCAGATAGTCGCGGGAATCGGAAACGCTGACCACGCCGATAGTTGCGGTGTTCCACAGGTTCGAGGCATCCAGCTCCGCCACCGAAACATTGAAGTGCGCGCGTAGCCGGTCTTTCAGGCTGCGGACTACTTGCCGTTTGTCCTTGAGGGATTGCGCTGCTTCAATGCGAAGTTCGAGGGTAAGGAAAGCAATCATTCTGCCGTTGGTCTTTGGCTGTTGGTCGTTGGCAAAACGTAGCTACATCAGCCTTTGACGTCTGAATATATGAGCATGGGCTGAGCAAAGCCAAAAACCAAGGGGCCAAAGACCTACGACCAATGACCAACGACTGACTTTACGCCATCGCTTCCGCGGCCACTTTTTCCGTAACGAAAGCCTCAATCACGTCGCCCGCTTTAATGTCGCCGTAGTTCGCGATGGAAATACCGCATTCCATGCCGTTGCGAACTTCACTGGCGTCATCTTTAAAGCGACGCAGCGAACTAACCTTGCCTTTGAATACGACAATGTTATCGCGCAGCAGACGCACTTCGGAGTCGCGCTTGATGAGGCCATCGCTCACGCGGCAGCCGGCGATTGTGCCAACTTTTGGAATGCGGAATGTTTCCTGAACTTCCGCGCGTCCTTGGTAGTTTTCCTTGAATACCGGGTCAAGTAGACCTGTCATGGCACGCTTCATCTCGTCTTGCAATTCGTAAATGATCGAGTGCAGGCGGATCTCCACTTTTTCCTGGTCCGCAAGTTCCTGCGCCTTGCGTTCTGGACGCACGTTAAAACCAATAACGATGGCGTTCGAAGCGGAAGCCAGCAGCACATCGCTTTCCGTAATCGCACCCACACCGGAGCGCAATACGCGGAGACGCACTTTGTCATTGGAGAGCTTGGCCAGCAGATCAGTAAGCACTTCGACCGATCCTTGGACGTCGCCCTTCAAAATGATGTTCAACTCTTTCATCCCGGCGATCTTCAACTGCTCAGCCAGGCCCTCAAGCGATACGCGCGAACTCTTAGCCAAAGTAGCTTCGCGGAACTTCTGCTCACGATAGTCGGAGATGCCGCGCGCCTTGTCTCGGTCTGCGACGACCACAAATTGATCTCCCGCCTGCGGCAGACCTTCCATACCAATAATTTCCACTGGAGTAGAGGGCGGCGCTTTTTCCATCTGACGTCCGCGATCATCAAACATGGCGCGGATTTTTCCGTACACATTGCCGACGACGAAGTTGTCGCCCGCGCTGAGCGTGCCATTTTGTACAAGCAGCGTTGCCACTGGACCGCGTCCACGGTCCAGCTTGGCTTCGAGTACAACGCCTGTGGCCGGACGATCGGGAGTTGCTTTCAGCTCTTGCAAATCGGCGGTCAGGCAGATCATTTCCATCAGCAGATTCAGGTTCGTCTTCTGCTTCGCTGAAACGTCCACGAATACAGTGGTGCCGCCCCAGTCTTCGGGCATCAGGCCGCGGTCCGCGAGCTGTTTTTTCACGCGGTCGGGCAGTGCGCCGGGCTTATCAATTTTGTTGACGGCCACAATGATGGGAACTTCCGCGGCATGAGCGTGGTCAATGGCTTCAATGGTCTGCGGCATTACGCCGTCATCGGCGGCGACAACCAACACAACGATGTCGGTAGCTTTCGCTCCGCGCGAACGCATGCGCGTAAACGCTTCGTGACCCGGCGTATCCAGGAACACGATTTGCCGCCCGTACGCGGGCGAAGCTTTATCCAGAATTGCGACCTTGTACGCGCCGATGTGCTGGGTAATTCCGCCTGCTTCGCCTTCGGCAACATTGGTGGAGCGGATGGAGTCTAGCAGCGTGGTTTTGCCGTGGTCCACATGACCCATGATGGTGACGACCGGAGGACGAGGAATGGCTTCGGCTCCGCCGCCATCTTCAGTAGCAGCGCCGTCGGTGACTTCTTTGGCCGCCTGCTCTTCGAAGGTAATAACGTTGGTCTCGGCACCGAAAAAGCGTGCCATTTCGCTGGCCAGTTCCGCGTCGAGCGTCTGGTTGATGGTGGCGAAAACGCCACGCAGAAGCAGGCGCGCGATCAAATCTTTCGCGCGGATCTCAAGCTTCTCCGCCAAATCTTTAACGCTGATGCCTTCCGTGATCGTGATGTTCTTCGTGATCGGCAGCGGCTCGTTGGAAACCACCATCCGCGATGGCGGAGTGTAGCCCTTCATTGGGCCTTCCTTCACGCCGCGGGGAACATAACGCTGGCCGGG
>JANWKU010000115.1 GCA_025451215.1 Terriglobales bacterium | reverse complement strand
GACATTACCGGCTCTACCATTGTCGGCTTCACCAAGGAGTTCTCCGTTGCTTAAACTGAAAAAGCTCCAGATTCTTGGCTTTAAGTCCTTTTGCGACCGCACTGAATTGAAGTTCCACGGTGATGGCGTAGCGGCCATCATTGGGCCCAATGGCTGCGGGAAGTCGAATATTTCCGACTCAATCTCCTGGGTGCTTGGCGAGCAGTCGGCCAAGACGCTGCGCGGATCGCGAATGGAAGACGTGATCTTTGCGGGCACCCACGAGCGCAAACCGACGGGAATGGCCGAAGTGTCGCTCAGCTTGATTGATCCTGAGGTTTACGACGGAGACGACGCCAACGAGCCCACCGATGTGGAAATTAAGGACGAACTTGCCTCGGATGATTGGGATGAAGCCGAAATCCGAGCGCGTTCTGCGGAAGAAGTGGAGCGACTGACGGAAGAGGCGCAACCGGGCCGAACCGAAGAAGTAGAAGGGGAAGACACTGAAGGGCAAAGCGCTGCCGATGCACAAGCCGAGGTTGGTCAAGACGCAGCGCAGGAAGACCCCGCGCAGCCTGTAGGGCCTCAAGTAGTACTTAAGATTCGACGTCGTAAGTTTAACCAACAACAGCTTCGGCGGGGCGAAATCGTCGTTACCCGGCGGTTGTTCCGCACTGGCGATAGCGAATATCTTTTGAACGGAAAACTCTGCCGCCTGCGCGATATTCAGGAGCTGTTTATGGGAACGGGCCTGGGGCCGGAGTCCTACGCGCTCATTGAGCAGGGCCGCATTGGGCAGATTCTAAGCAGCCGTCCCACCGACCGCCGCGCGATTATCGAAGAAGCGGCGGGAATAACCAAATTTAAGACCAAGAAGCGCTTGGCTGAAGCGCGTCTGGAAGAAGCCAAACTGAACCTGGCTCGCATCAATGACATTTTCGAAGAAGTCACGCGGCAGATGAATTCGCTGAAACGCCAGGCGTCGAAAGCGGAGCGCTATGCGAAGTTGCGGGAGGAGATGCGCGCAAAACTGAGGCTGGTATTGGCCAGTAAATTTGCCCAACTGGACCAGGAAAGTGCGGAATTGGATTCCCAGCTTAATACCGTCTCCGACGAGATGCGTTCGCAATCCGAAGCAGTGCAGCAACTCGAGGCCGAGCAGACCGAACGAACGCAGCGGGGATACGGAATCGAGACCGAATTGCGCGAGAACCGCGAGCGGTTGAGCCAAATCAAGCTGGACGCGGAGTCCGCGCAGAGCCAGCGCCGTCACAATGAAGAACGCTGTGCTGAGTTGGTGGTGCGCGCGGCTTCTTCGCAGAGTGAACTGGCACAAGCACAAACCCGTTTTGTCACGCTTGAAGCGGAGAGGGATTCGAACCGCGAGGTGCTTGCGTCCTCCGCGCAAACGGTAGCGGAAGCACAAGCGGAAGCTTCCCGTCTACAGCAGGAAGCAGCACTCGCGCGTACCGCTTTGACGGACCTCGAATCGCGGCAGGAACAGTCGCGAGGCGCCATTCTTGAAGTAGTGTCTACAACTTCAACGCTTAAAAATAAGCTTACACAGGCGCAGGAGCGACTTGGCACAGTTGAGCGCGAGGGCCATCGCTTATATGCAGAAATGATGACTGCAAATGGTCAGGTCGAGACTTTTGGCGGACAACGCGGGCAGCTTGCATTGGAATTTGAAACGGTCTCGCAGCGAGTTTCGACTTTATCTGAGGAGATCTTCCAAACGCGGCAGGTGCTGGAAAGCAAGCGCCGGGAAGAGAATGAAGCCAAGAGCCGCTTGGATGGACTGCGGGCGGAGTTTGCCTCGGCTTTGGGCAAGAGGGGATCTCTGGAAGCGGTGATTGCGGAACATGGATATTCCACGGAATCCGTGCGCCGGCTCTTTCAGTCCGGCGGATTGCAAGGGGGACTGGCTCCGGTTGGAGTGCTCGCAGATTTTCTGGAAGTCGAGCCGAAATTTGAAGGCGTGGTTGAAGACTTCCTGCGCGATGAGCTGAATTATATCGTCGTGAAGTCGTGGGATGCGGTGGACGAAGGATTGCGGCTTCTACGTACGGATGTGAATGGCCGCGCAACGTTTCTGGTGCACCCCGAGGATGCGCAGGCTAAATTTTCCTTTGCTGCGGGTGAAGGCGCGCATCACGGGCCGCCGAACAACGCAATTGTTCCGCTGAAGCACACCATCAAAGTGCTGGATGGTTTTGGGAAGTCGTTGGAAGTGATCCTGCCCAAGCTGCGTGACGGCTACATCGTGCCGGACGCTGGCATTGGGCGTGAGCTGGCGTTGGGCAATCCGGACGCATTTTTCCTTTCACAATCTGGCGAGTGCTTTCACAATGTGACCGTTACCGGCGGAAAACAGCGCAGCGAAGGGCCGCTTTCCATGAAGCGTGAACTGCGCGACGTCCTCAAAGTACTTGGCGAGCTCGAACACGCACTACGCGATGGAGAGACGCGGCTGCTGACTTTGGGGCATGAAATTAAAGACCTCACTTCCCTACTCGACCGGCTTGAGGGCGAAAAACGAGAGGCGGAAAAGCAGGTAATGACCTCTGGACACGTTTTGAAGCAGCTTGACTCTGAAATGTCGCGGGTTGCAGAGCGCTTGAATGTTTGCGAACGGGAGCTGCAGCGACTTTCGGCGGAACGCACCGAGCAGGAAACGGCGATTCAGGCCCGGCAGTCGGAAATTACCCTCGCAGACGAGCGGCGGATTGAACTGGAGCGGCTTGCGGCTTCGGCAAACGAGCAACTGGTGGTATTGCGTGAGCAGCGTGATGTGGCGACGCAAAGGTCATCTGAGCAACTGGCGCGGGTCGCCATGCTGGAGGAGCGCCACCGTGCTGCCACAGCGGTTGTGGAACGGATTGAATCTCTGGTCGCGGAGATGACTGAGCGGGTCAGATCCCTTCAGAACCAGATTAATGCTTCCGAGGCGGAAAAACTTCAGCGGGAAACTGACAACGAAGGTCTTGCTATCCGGCTGGTTGAGATGGAAGCGGAAAAAAATGCAGGAGAAGTTCGGGATGGCCTGCTGCAATTTGAATCGGAGCAGGTCCGCGGACGCCTTGGCGAACTCGAAGAGTTGTTGCATGATGCCCGCCGCCTGCTCGACGCGGCCCGCGATCGCAAAGCGGAGTTGGCGGCCGCCGAAGCCAAATTAAAGTCCGATGCCCAATATATGTCGGAGACTTGCCTCAATGAGTTGGGGATTGAGCGGGATGTTTTGGTGGCCGACAGCACAATTCCGGTGGCTAGCGGCGAACAGCTTGCGGCGGAAGACCAGAGCTATCGGGAAATGCGCAGCCGCCTGGAGGCCATGGGCCCGGTGAACATGATGGCGCTTGAGGAATACAAGGAAACCTCCGAACGGCATGCGTTTCTTGAGACGCAGCGCAAGGATTTACTCGAATCGATTGAGAATACGCAGGCCACGATCCGCGAGATTGATACTTTTTCGCGCCAGAAGTTCGAAGAAGCGTTTGGCAAGATCAACGAAAACTTCCAGACGACCTTCAAAAAGCTTTTTGGCGGAGGCCATGCCTTCATGCGGCTCACCGATGAGGAGAACAGCGCGGAAAGCGGCATTGACGTCGTCGCTTCGCCTCCGGGGAAGAAGTTGCAGAACGTTCTTCTGCTTTCCGGCGGAGAAAAAGCCCTCACGGCGCTGTCGCTGCTGGTCGGAATATTCCAATATCAGCCCGCGCCCTTCTGCATTCTCGATGAAGTGGACGCTCCACTTGACGAAGCCAACATTGGACGATTCACGGAATTGGTGAAAGAGATGAGCGTTCAGACGCAATTCGTGCTCATCACGCACAGCAAGAGGACCATGAGCATTGCTCCGGTGCTTTACGGCGTGACCATGCAGGAACCGGGAGTTTCCAAGCTGGTGTCAGTACGTTTTGGAGCTACTGCATAATTCTCTGAATAATCTTGCAGTGATCGCAGATACCTTGCTTGCGAATTTGATTTGCGTGCCGATTGCCGATAGATTTTTCTTCTTCTGATTGTTCCATTTTTTCCACAGATGGAAGGCTGGCTTCCCTTGCTGGGCGGGCGTTTCACCCGAATGCTTGCATGTCAAACGTTTTATCCTCTTTTTCGTCTCTCCTCGTCTAGCGGCAAACAGGAAAAGGTTGACAAATATTTTTAGCGGGCTAGAATACGCCACTGTTTCTTGGCATTAAAATTAGAACATGAGCCCCCAACTACTCGACTCCGTCATCACACATACTGAATTCCAGGAACTTGAACTTTTTGCCAGCGGAAAAGTGCGCGACATTTATCTGCTCGACAAAGACCATCTTCTGTTTGTCGCGACTGATCGCATTTCAGCTTTTGATTACGTCCTGGCCACCGGCATTCCCCATAAGGGGAGCGTCCTAAACCAGCTTTCTTTATTCTGGTTCGATTTTCTTAAAGACACGGTATCGAACCATCTAGTCACAGCCGACGTTGGCCGTTACCCGGCCGCTGCGCAGAAATATTCCGACCAGCTTCGCGGACGCTCCATGATGGTGCGACGCGCGGAAATGTTTCCCGTTGAATGCGTGGTGCGCGGATACATCTCCGGCTCAGCATGGAAGGAATACAAAGCGGCCGGAACGGTATGCGGCATTCAATTGCCGGCGGGCCTGAAAGAATCAGACCAGTTGCCCGAGCCGATTTTTACTCCCTCGACGAAAGCTGTCACTGGACACGATGAAAACATCTCTCTGAAAGAGGCGGCCAAGATTATTGGCCAGGATAGCGCGGAACAATTGAGGGACTTGAGCATCGCCGTCTACAAGAAAGCAGCGGACTATGCTCGCGGCAAAGGGATTATCATCGCCGACACTAAGTTCGAGTTTGGCCGGACCGATGCCGGAATTATTCTGGCGGATGAAGTGCTTACGCCGGACTCCTCCCGCTTCTGGCCGGCTGATAAATACCGGCCCGGCCAGTCTCAGGAGTCATTTGATAAACAGTATGTTCGCGATTATCTGGAAGAGATTCGCTGGAATAAACAGCCTCCGGCTCCGGCTTTGCCTCCAGAGGTGGCCCGCAAGACCAGTGAAAAATATGTTGAAGCATACCGCCAGCTCACCGGACGTACGCTGAATGGGTAAGACAAACTGGGTAAGATTGTGTGCTGAGACTGCTAGGCGTCAGACTGGGTGGGTAAGAATGCAGCCGGGGAGGACTGGTGGGCACTGCTGACTGGGTAATCCTGCTAGTGATTGTAATTTCCATCATCCAGGCGGCCGGCGAAGGATTTTTTCACGAAGCTTTTGGCATTGCCGGTTTGGTCATTGGGTATTTAGTGGCAGCCTGGCAATATCACCGCCTGGCCAGTTATTTCATTCCGCACGTAAAGGCGGAATGGTTGGCGGACATCGCTGGCTTTTTGATCATATTTATCGCAATTATGTTTCTGGCTGGCATTGCCGGACGCATCACGCGGTGGGTGGCCAAGGAAGCCGGGTTGAGCTTTTTTGACCGGTTTCTGGGCGGGATTTTGGGTTTTTTGCGCGGATGTTTGGTGGTGGCCATTATCTTAGTCAGCATGACCGCCTTCACGCCAACGTCCAGGTGGCTGGAAGGGTCGTCGTTGTCTCCGTACTTTTTGGTCGTGGGTCGCGCGGCAATCTGGATGGCCCCCGCGGAACTACGCGCCCGCTTTTACGAAGGACTTGATTTATTGCATCGCGAGCAGCATCAAACGCCAGCCAATCTGCCTGCAACGGGAAGCGGTAGATAGCTAGGCAAACGAACAATCTGGTTATTCACGTGGAAAGAGAGAGCCTGTGAAAGATCAACTCGAAGCGCTGGTCATGCAGATGTACAAGAGCAATATTCTTTATTCTGAAGCGGTGCGAGAATTTAAAAAGCGCTTTATCCTCACCGTTCTTCAAGAAAACAAAGGGAACCAGTGCCGCGCCGCCCGCGCTTTAGGGATGCATCGCAATACCCTGAGCCGCACCATCACTGAACTACGTATTGACGTACGCCTGTTGCGCGATGGCAGCAAGCGTCCGCCGAGAAGCGCACGCGTGGCTGCTTACGAAAAGAGGGCGATGCGCTAGAAAGGTTGAAGTCCTTGGATTTTGGTTAGGGAGGATAGCGCAATTTGAAATTTAAATAAAAAAGGCAGCCTTTGCGGCTGCCCTTTTTATTTGCATATTGCCCAAGTTACTTGTGGGCCGGTTTGTGATGGACGGGCGCATGGTGTGTAGGCGCAGGAGCCGCTGCCTTAAGCAAGGTCCCCTTGTCCATGGTCATTACAAACGGGCTGGGCGTATAGGACTCTGGCGTACCGCCAAAATCCAGCGTGGCGCCAACCTTAGGCATGAGGCGTGCGGGAATTGGACCGGTCATAGTTAGCACGATATCGGCGCGCTTGCCGTCAATATCGTCCTGGCTGGCCGCGATCTGCAACTCGGTGTCCGTGGCAGCAATGACTGTGCCTTCCATCTGCAGCGCCACACCTTTAATCGCGTTCCATACGGTGTCTTGGTCGGCTTGCTGCCCGGCGGAGAGCACCATTTCCCATTCCGCAAAGCTCATGTCCTTGGGCGCTTTGCTCCCGGCCAAAGTGTGGGCCTGTTCGGCCGGCGTGGGAGCAGGTTTAATCGCGAAACCAGCCGGTGGAGTAGGGTTGGCTTGCGCCTGGGCAAGAACGTCTGTCCAGCCATCATCGCCGCCGTGATACTTATCGTACTGGCCTTCGGCGTATTTCTCTATCTGCGCTTTGAACTGCGCGGGGGCCACCACGGAGGCGCGAGCCGCGTACCAAATACCATTGATGTAGTCAGGCGGGGTGGACTGCAAATATGACAACGCCAGTGGATAAACCAAACTGAAATCAGTGGGGCTCACATCAGAGGCGGCCTTCAGGTTCTTAATGGCAGTGGGATAATCTTTCTGCTGGAAAGCGCCGTTGCCAGCAGCCGACTCGAAGATTTCCATCATCTGGCCTTTCAGCTTGTCGAAATCGGCATCCGACATTCCCGACGGCTTCTGGAAGGTATTAATCGCACCAAGGCCTTTCTGACCATAATCCTGAGCTTGCGTCAAAGCTTGCTGTGCGTCGGCACCTTGCGAACTCATCGCCTTCGCGCGGTAGCTGTACGCCAGGATGGCCAGAGCACGCACATTGTTAGGATTGCCCTCCAACAGCTTTTGCGCTGTTTCGATCGTCTTGGCCTCATTCCCGGATTGCTGATAGGCGGCCAACAATAACTCCAGAGCGTCCACCTTCACGACGCTGTTTGGATACTGCGTCATGAAAGCTTCGAGCGCGCTGATCTTTGCGTTCGGATCAGTCTGCTGCATCGCACCCATGTAGGCGTTATATTCCGCAGGGTCTTTAATAACGGGCGCCGCGGATTGCGTAGCTCCGGGTTGTGCCTGCGGAGTGCTTCCGCCTGCCTGGTTCTGCGCGGGGGTCTGCTGCCCTGCTGCTGCAATTGCAAGCGCAAGCACAATAGCCACTGGACTTATCTTCATTCGTTTGGCTCCTCGAAACTTTTAGGGAATCAGCGACAAGATTGACCGTTTTTTACGGACAATCCATCCGGGTTGCCAACTAGGCATGCCCCTCAAGACAACGCCAGCGACCTTAGCGTCCAAGAATGGACACTAATTTCCGGTGTGCGGATTATAAGTACGTAGTCACACCTAACGCAAGTAAGACCCGAGAGTCGCCACCCCTTCTCTTGTGAGATGCTTAAATGGCGGTCGCGGGATAGCTTTTCCGGGAGGAAACCCATGGCGTCCAGTTCGGGAGTGTTAGCGGATAAAGTTGCTGTGGTTACAGGAGCGGGCCGGGGAATTGGTGCGGCAATTGCCGCCAAATTAGCGGAAATGGGCGCGGTCGCTGTTTTGACCGCCCGGACGCGCACGACATTGCAAGCCACGGCGCAAAGTATTGCTCATGCAGGAGGGCGCGCCGAGATTGCCGAATGCGACGTCATGGACCTGCATTCCGTGGAACGGTTTGCCCAATGGGTGGAGAAAGCCTTTGGACGGATCGATATCTTGGTAAACAATGCGGGGATCGGAAACTCTGGCCCGCTCCATACGATGCCGCCTGATCAATGGGATGCGGTAATGAATACAAATCTTCGCGGCGTGTATTACTGCATCCGCAGCTTCGCACCTATGATGATTCGCGCGGGAAGCGGAGAGATCATCAATATTTCTTCCATTGCCGGGAAAACCGCCCTTCCCAACGGAGCGGCCTACGCCGCTTCGAAATGGGGATTGAATGGACTCAGTTATTCCGTGGCGGAGGAATTGCGCGCGCACAACATCCGCGTTTCCGTAGTTTGTCCGGGATCAACCAATACGGATTTTGGGCATCAGGGAAAAAACACCAGCAAGATGCTTCAGCCCGAAGATGTTGCTCATGTGGTTACCATGCTGGCGACGCAATCTCCGCAGTCGTTTGCCAGCGAGGTAGTTCTCCGGCCCACGCAGAAACCGTGACTTGGTTGCCCTGAGATGTTCCGGTCTTATTTTGTCAGCCTTGATTTATTCAATTGGAGACGAGAGGGACAAAGCGGCAATGCTCCAAGACCTTGGTGCTAAGCTTGCCGTTTACTTTGCACACTAACTGAAGCTCTTGGATCTCCGGTAATCCCACGGGAATGACCATGCGGCCGCCTTCGCTCATTTGCTCAAGCAAGGCCTGCGGAATTCGCGACGCGGCGGCGGAAACCGCGATCGCATCGTAAGGTGCGTGCTGAGATAGTCCTGAAGCTCCGTCTCCGGTATAGACCGCCACATTCCGATAGCCGAGCCGTTCAAGAGTAGCGCGGGCCTGGGCCGCCAATTTTTCATGACGTTCAATGCTATAGACGCGACTGGCGAGCCTGGAAAGCAGGGCGGTCTGGTATCCTGAGCCGGTGCCGATTTCCAGCACTTTGTTCGATGCGGAAAGCTCGAGCGCGGCCAGAGTCACGGCGACAATGTACGGTTGCGAGATGGTTTGTCCTTCCCCGATGGGAAGCGGGTGGTCCTCATAGGCTTGGGCTCTATACGGCTCGGGCACAAAGTCCTCGCGCGGAACCCAGGCCATGGATTCCAAAACGCGCGCATTCTTCAACCCGCGCGCGACAAGTTGCTTCTGCACCATCTCCTGGCGTGCGGCGGTGAGTGGATCAGGCGGAATTGTCACAGACATCTCGAATGAGGTGATTCATGCGCCGCGTTATTTTTTTCGATGGCGTATCTTCACATCGAAACTCACTACACCGTTCTGGTCACGAATTCCCACGACGGAAACATTCTGAGAAATATTGTATTGCGCCTGGATAATCTGCTGCGAGGTCTGCGAAACATTTGTGGTGTAGGTGAGCGCCAGCTTTCCCGTAACTTGCTGCTCGATGGTCAACGCGGGGCCGCGGGCCAGGTTCGTTTCCGTGCTCAAACCCTGCGGATCAATTTTGATTCGGCTTCCCCCGAATAACCGTTGGACGCGGTCGCTTACCGCGGCATTGAACGCCTGCGCCAGCACCACACTCCCAACATCCTGATTTAATGGCGCGAGCCCCGCCGTTTGTTGTCCCGGTTCGGCATTGGTTCTTCCCAGCGCGAGCAAAGCAATAATGTCGGAAGACGGTAGCGGCGGTTCGGACTGGAAGTTCACCGTAGGGCGCCGCGCATCTCCGGTAACTCGCAATGTAATGTCATAGTCTCGAATCTGCGTGTTTGCCTGGAGATCCAGCACTGGAACGATGGAGGTAGGATCGAGGAATACGATGTCGCCGCGCTGCAGTTGATATTTCGCGCCATTGAAATAAATTTCACCTTCCAGAATGTCGGCGCGTCCCAGAATTGCCGGAGTCTGCACGGTGCCGCGTACTCGCAAGTCCGCATCTCCGGAAAGCCTCACGGAAGAAGTTTGCATTTGCAGTTCCGGCGTGGTGGAGATGTGAACGCCCAGTGCAACATGACTCAGGAAAGTGTTCGTCTGGACGAGCGCGGGCGTCTGTTCACTGCGGGCGAGATAATTTGCAAAATCAAACCCGGGCGTGACCGATAACTTGGTCACCGTAACATCGCCCGAAAGTGTGGAATGAGTAAAATCACCTTCGAGCCGAAGCTGCAGATCAACGGTAGAACTTACTCCCGGAGGATATCGAAGACGCACGTCCTGACCTCGAAGCCCCACATCGAAATGAAGTTGGCGTTCATAGAGATTTGCTGAGCCGGATAGAGTGACCAATCCTCCGCCGGTGCGAGCCGTGAGCGATTGCACCTTCATTTCACGCTGATTAAAGATCAATGTGCCATTAATTTCGCTCAACGCGCTAGGCAGGTTAACGTAGGCGATGGAACCGTGAGTAATCTCCATTTGCCCATCAATTGAAGGCTGTGACAACGTTCCCGTGGCAGTAGCCTTGACGTTGATTCGGCCGCGAGAGGTGAAATCATGATTGAAGGTTTCGATTAATCTGAGGTTTGCATTTCCCTGCGCACTCCAATCCATCGTGTACGGAGCTTCCATCTGAACGCGGCCTGCAGCGGTAAAGTCAGTCTCGTCACCAACCATATGGAGCTGGTCCACGCGAAAAACACGGTGCGCCATAGAAAAATTCACCGGTGCGCTGTTATGCAGTTTTACATTCACCGCGTCCAAAGAAACATCGTTTAACGTTCCCGTGACATCGATGTCTCTTGGCCGAAGCAATGGGCCCTGTAAATGGAGGGTGCCTGTAACGCTCGAACTACCGGTGAGTTGGGCCTTCAAATAGGGCGCTAACAGTCCGTTGGTTTGCCAGTTCGTGAATTTGGCATTCGCATTGGCTTGGAAATTTCCCCGCAGCTGGACATCCCCTTTTAGCGATAGCTGCGATTGTTCGACCGCAGATTGGGCAGTAAGGTGAAGTTCGCCGTTTTGCGTGGAAGCTTGCAGCGTCACATTTCCCAGGCTCTCGCGGCCCGCTGACACATCACCGAGATGAATCGCTGCCTGGATTGCGGGACGTTGAAAGGTGCCGCCGGCCTGGGCGTTGAATTCCATGCGCCCCTGGATGGGAAAATATCGGTTCGCCAACTGGGGAAACTGCGAAAGATCAAAATTTGATCCGCTCATGTTGAGGCGGAATGTTTTGTTATACAGATCGTAAAGCATTCCCCCTGCGGCCGTTCCGCCATAGGACGAGAGACGAATGTTATTAAGCTCAGCTTGCTTGTGGACGAAGCGCAAATCCGCATTCAGATGATGGATCTGTTGTCCGTAAATATACGCATCGCGCAGAGCAATCGATCCCTCTCCATGCGGGTCCACTTGGGTTCCCGATAGGCGCAGCGTGAGGTCCGCCCGGCCCGTGGCAGGGTATTCATAGCCTGCCAGCTGCAATAAATTTTGTACGTCGGCATCCTGCAATTCCACGCGCAAGGCAAACGGACTTTGCGGCGACATTCGGCCATTCAGCAAGTTGGCGTTTAAATCGAAATTGATGGCGGCGTCCCCGTTTTTCAGACTTGCATTTCGGAGCGAAATAACTTCCGGAGAAAATTGCAGTAACGCCCTGAAGGAATCCCAGTGACTTACCTGAATCGGGTTTTTGTGAACGGAGGGTAAGGCGACGGTAAAATCTTCAGCCTTGACGACGCCATAAATCGAATATGCGGAAAGTTTTCCCGCGGCGCTCCCGTTAAATGAAATGTTGCCTTGCCGGAAGGTGGGAAGCTTTGTATATCCAAGAGAAGCAATCACCGGCTGCAATTCGGCGAGGTTGCTGTTCTCCAGCGAGATTTTGAGCGCGGCATGTGAGGAAAGCCGTCCCGAGGCATGGATTTGCGTGCTTCGAGTGGCGGCGTCGAACTCGGCAACCTCAAGATCCTCGGAAGCACCGTCATAGGCACCGCGCAGATGCGCGCTGAGAGGCAGTTTGCCCGGGCGCATTGTCCGGAGTGGAGAAACATTGAGAGTGACTTCAGCGGAAGCCTTCTGCGGCTCACCCTTCCAGCGAAGCTGCAAGGCGCCATCTCCGGCGCCAGCCATATTCAACCGGCCCAAAACTGAGGCGCGCGAACCGGAGCCCGCAATGACATCTTCAATGGAAAGGTCTTTGAATTGGAAGTGAGCTGTTCCCTGCTGCTGAAGCTCAGATTTTCGACCTGGGTGTTGATGGTCGCCGGTGGATGGTACAAGCCAGTTTGCGACGTCCGCATCGCCGTACATCGAGCCGCCAAACAATCGAGCTTCGATTTTGGAAAGAGTCAGGCGTTCCGAACTTATATTGTAGGGACTCGATACACTCGCATGGTTGACGGCGACAGAATCAAACCTTCCGTCAAAATCCGTAATCGCAGCTTTGCCGGTGGAGGAAAAATCAGAAAGGTTCCATGATCCTTGCCCGCTCGCTTGCAGCATTCCGTGACGCACATCACGATCGTGCACGATGGCGGCAACTTCCCCTATATCCACATTGGCGTCGTAAGTGAGTGTGATTTTGGGTTGCTTGAAATTGTCAATGCGCCCACTCGCGTTGAGTTGCGAACGTCCCAAATGACCGGAAAAAGATTTGATCTGCAAGGATTGGCCGCTTAAGGCAAACTGCATTTCGGCCATCCAGGCAAAAGGACGGTAGTCCTTAATCCGGCCATCCGCTTTGCCCACCAACACTCGCCCTTCATACCGGCGGGAGAAAAACAAATAATTCATGTCCGCGGAGATGTTTTGCGCCTGAAAGTCCAGCGGAATTACTTGATCATTCCAGATCAGCTTGCCTTCCCTAACCTCAAGCCGGGTAATGGAAAAAGCAAATAACTGCTCGATAGGATTCTTCCCGGAGGAACGCACAGCGGGCCGGGGCTGATTGGTAGTGCCGTCGGGATAAAAAATAACGTGAATTACCGGGTGCTCCAAGACGATGGAGTGGAAGCCGAACTCGCGTTCCAGCAGCGAGATGACTTTGATCTCCGCCAGTAGTTGGTCCACATGCGCATAAGGAATTTCGTTGGCGCTCTCGCGCCCATGAATCGTGATGTTGAGGACTTCGATTCGCATCCGGAAAGGGCTTGTGTGGAAGCTGCCCACCTCCACCTTGCAGCCGGTCTCGCGCTCCAGTTCAGAAATGAGCTGCCTGCGAACCATCCGCTGAAAGGAATTAGTGGTTACGTACCAGCCGAGGGCTGCTAGTGCTATGACGCCGCACGCAAAGGCTAGTAGTAAGACTTTGCCCAGGCCGCGCCGGCTTGCCTTCGCAGCGGGAGCGGTCATCGTCATTGCGCCTGGTCCCCGGCGCTCGATGTGTTGGTTACGATTTGGCTGCCCGCGCGCAGGTTTTGCAGCCAGGCAATCAGCAATTCGTTCATCTTTCGCTGGGTAAGAATTTCTTTGATCTGCGGCGTGGCCTTCGCCAATGGAATCTGTTTGCTTCCCGATTGATCAAGCTGCGGCAGCAGATCCTGGTTGTAGTAGCTTTCAATACTCTTCTGGTCAATTTGCACTTCTCCGCGAAGATGAGAATTGACCAGCCACAGGAGTTGGTTTTGCAGCACAATCCTGTCTTTAATCTGCTGTTCACTTACGCGATATTGCGTCAGCGTCTTCGCCCACGCCTGGCTGTCGCTGGCTTTGTCGTAAAACTTTCGTATTTCCGTCAGACGCCGTGATACGTCATTGTCGCTGACCGATGGAGTTTCCTGCGGGGGAATCTGCTCGCGCAGCAATTCTTGGTCAATCAAACGATCCAGGACATCTTTGCGGTCCTTGGGGGTGATCTGCGGCAACGCATGACCGTTCATGAGCGCCTCGCAACGCACTGCGTCATCCCAATCGCTTTGCAGAATAATGTGGCCATTCACCGTCGCCACAATGCGGTCAATGATTTGCCCGGCACGCAGGTGCGCCGTACAGAGCAAAAGAACGATAAACGCCGTGGCTGTGAGCCGCTTAATCATCAAAATGTCTGCCCGATGCTAAAGAATACATTGAAGTGCCTCACCTGCTGCGGTACGAAAATGGTCTTGTCCGAAGGGTTACTCGACAGAGGATCGAAAGGACAATATGAGCCGGGAACAGTCGACTCTTTGGTCGGCTGGCAACTTGGAAACTTTGGCGGGTTCAGATTGTAGGCGAAGTCAAAACGAACAGGCCCAATCGGCGTCTTGTAGCGGACCCCCAGTCCTATCGCTTGGGAAATGTAGTTATAGTTGCAACCTTGCCCCCTTGCCGGATCCTCGCAAATTCCCGCGTTCGGCTGGTTCCAATGCTTCAGGCTATGCAGCATATCGTTCCCGCTGATAAATACATTGCCGGCGTCATGAAAAAGGGCAAAACTCACGTTGTCCTGCAAATAAGGCAGCGAAACCGGCGGTAGGCGAAGCTCAAAACTATTCAGCACCAAAGCGCTGCCTCCTAGCGGAAAGCCGGTCTGCGGATCGCGCGGCCCCGCCTGATTTAACCCGAAACCACGATGAGAGTTGCCGCCTCCCATCAGAAGCCGTTCCGGCAAGGGGATCGGCTGAAGAGGACTGCCGGTTGGCAACACTTCACCGGGCTGAAGGTTAATGGTATTGCCGAAGGGGTCTTCCAGACCGATCTGTGTGGTCCTGGCAAAAACGTATTTTCGGTCGGTCGCGGGATTCTTGCCCCATGAGTAGTAGCTGGAATTTTGAACTTCGAGCTGACTGAAGTCCGTTTCAGAGCCAAAATAACTGGCAGCTACGCCGCCGATAAGACTCGTGTACGTTCCTCGCGTGGCCCCCAACTTGTCATCGCGCGTGTCGCGGATGTAGCTGATCTCAGGAAGGCCTACCAGCACCGGGAAAGAAAGAAGCGGGACTTCGGCCGGATCCAACTGGATATTGCTTGACCTCACGCGCCGAAAAGTAAAGCTGTAAACCAAAGTGCTGGCAGGACTCAGAGTTTGCACGGCCTGCACAGAACCTTCCAGACGTTGCGAAGTAAAAGTGCTTACTTCAGCGGTGTTGTCATAGAGTCCGGTAACAGAAAACTTCCAGTCCGGACTGTTGAACCAGCGCGGCAGGTCAGCGCTGATCAGCGCGAGTTGTTCCAATTGGCCCAGGGCAGTTTTGAGCGTGATCGTCTGATCGCGTCCACGGAAGTTCAATCGTGAAACTTCAAATGAGACCCGCGGACTGACTCCGGTTTCCCCTTGCGCCCCGCCCGATGGCTGGCCGGTTTGGAATTCAAATCCAAAACCGTAGTAGAACGTGTACCGTTGCGCCTCCTGGACCTGCACCAGCACATTCTTTTCGCTTTCGCTTCCGGTTGGGTTCTGGACGGCCGTATCCACCTGACTGAAAAGTCCAAGGTTGTAGAGGCTCTGCTGCGTTTGCAGCATGGCAATAGGACTGAGCGCGTCGCCATGATCTATCTGGAGTTCCCGCTGCACAACGAAGGGCTTTGTGTAGTTGAGACCTCCCACCATTACCCGCGCCACGGACTGCCGCGTTCCTTCGTGGATCGTGAAGGTCACACTCCTGCGGTTTGGCTTGTCCGCGGCAGGATTGGCTGAAGCGTCCAAACGGGCATCGGGAAAACCAAGATTGAAATAATAATTCAGCAGAATCTGACGATCGGCGGCGATATTCGATTCAGAATATGGCTGCCCCGGCGCCGTATTCAGTGGAGGGAATTTATCCGCGGAGACAGCGCTATTGCCGATAAATTTTCTTTCACTCACAAGAATCTGCGGGCCTTCTTCGACCTGAAATCTAACTTGTAACTGGTTTTCCACGCCTTTAAAGTTGTCGTAGACTTGGTTGCTCACCTTCACATTTTCAAATCCGTTGTTTTTATAGAGCGCTTCTATGGAAGCAACATCCGCCAGCAGAAGACTTCCGCTAAATCTTCCGTGGGAAAGGACCCGTCCGGCGGTTTGGATTTGAAGTAGGGGGCGAATGGCGTCGGAACTAAAATAACGGTTTCCTGTGATCTCGATGCTTGCCAATTTATGGCGAGATTTGGGATCAACGTCATAAACAACGTGCATGACATCGCCGTGCTCGCCGTGCGTTTGCAAATCCACCGTGGCGTCGAAATATCCTCGCGTCTGCAGGTAATTTAAAAGATTGCGCCGTCCTTCATTCAGAAGGTCTTCATCCAGCGCGTTTTCTTCATAGACGGGAATAACCTTTTTCAGCACGCTTCGCCGGATTTTGAAACCCTCAACTTCGATTTGCACGGTGGGGCCGGATTGAATGTCCAGTGTTAAATCCACGCGGTTGGTTATGGGATCGTAAGTTTTGTTGGAAACCGCGACTTGTATGAGCCAATGATTTTGTTTTTGATATTTCTTTCGGATCTTTTCCAGGGCGGCGGTAATTCGCATGGACGATAAAACGTCGTGCGGATGAAGACCGGCCATATCTTCGATTTGCCCGGCGCTGTATTTTGAGTCGCCCGTGACGGTGAATGTTCCAATCCTCGCCTGCGCCCCGGGCTTCAGATGAAAAACAATATCAATTTGCTGATTATTGGCATGTCTGGTCTCCTCGGCGCTTACGGACGATTGGTAGTAACCACTCGTTTGCATGAGCTGCTCAATATTCTGCAAACCGTGGTTGAGCTTGTCTGCGGTAAATGTCTCGCCCAACTGCAGTTTTGCCGAGTTGGCGATCTGGGCGGCTGACGGCTGACCAGGGCTTCCCTCAGCGATCACCTGTCCAATAAAGAAATTCGGAGTCGTGGTAAACGACAACATAACGCCATCGCCGCTGGCAGTTACTTCCGCTCGAATATCGGCGAAGCGTCCCGTCGCGAAGAGGTCCTTCATACACTCCCGCACTAAATCGCGATCCAGACCTGCTCCTACCTTTTGCGGGATGAGTTTGAGCAGGCGGTCCCGCTCCGTGGCTTCTTCTATACCAGGAAATTGAATATCTTTGACCGTACGCCCCTGATACGTGGCCTCTATATTCTGATTTTGTGCTTCGCTAGACTGCTGTGACTGCTCGGAAGGAAGAACCGGAGAGACTTTCGCGGAGGTGCCATCGGCACGTGCAGAAGCAACTGCAAGCGCAAACACCACCGTGATGGAAAGAATAGAGTTCCTTATGAACAAAACTGCTCCTCAACGCGGAGGAACGAGAATTCCCGGTTTAAAGGACCGCTCCAGTTCAAATTTTCCTATTCCTTTAGGATGCGCGTGGCTGTGCCAATCGCTGCGTCAACCACCGATTCTTGCTTCTATAATAAAGGCTTAAAGAGCAAAGGCTAATGACCGTTAGGGAACTGGACGAACGATACTCGCGGCAGGTGCTTTTCGCCGGAATCGGCGAATCTGGGCAGCGGAAGCTGGCGGCTTCACACATAACGATTGTGGGCTGTGGCGCCACAGGCTCCGCGCTGGCTTCGCTTTTGGCCCGGGCCGGGGTGGGGACGATCCGGATTGTGGACCGTGACTATGTGGAAGCCAGCAACCTGCAACGGCAAATGCTGTTTGACGAAGCCGATGCGGCGGAATCTCTACCCAAAGCCATTGCCGCCGCACGAAAAATGGCGGCTTTTAATTCCGGGATTGTTGTTGAACCGCGCATTGCTGATTTAGTCCCCGGAAACGTTGAAGCTTTGCTTGAGGGAACACAGCTCATTCTGGATGGCACGGACAATTTTGAAACTCGCTACCTGATCAACGACTTCGCCGTCTCCCGTTCCCTGCCCTGGATTTATACAGCGGCCGTAGGAAGTTATGGCGTCACGATGAACATTCTGCCGGGCAAAACCGCCTGCCTCGCTTGTCTATTTCCCACGCCTCCGCAGGGCATGGTAGAAACTTGCGATACTTCCGGCATTCTGAATTCCGCGGTCAACTGGGCAGCTTCCATCGCGGCTACGGAAGCCATAAAAATGTTGGTGGGCGCGGAAGATCGCCTTCGCCGTACACTTCTTTCCTTTGACGTTTGGCTCAACGAGCGGGCAGAATTGAATGCCACAGCACCACATCCCGGCTGCCGGGCTTGCGACCGGAACGATTTCACCCACCTTGCTGGAGAGAATCGTCCGCATATCACTCTCTGCGGACGCAACTCGGTGCAAATTCACGAACGGAATCGTCCAGTAAATCTTTCAGAAATGAGCGCGCGGCTTCAACCCCACGGGCAGGTTCGCCACAACGATTTCGTCCTGAAATTCTGCCGCGAGCCCTACGAAATGACCCTCTTTCCGGACGGACGCGCCATCATCAAAGGCACGACGGACGCGGGAATCGCCCGCAGCTTCTATGCCCGCTACATTGGCAGCTAGCGGAAGTTGAAATACTTTGCACACTTTAAACTTTTACTTTAACTTTTTGCTTTCAATCCTGCGGAGATGCGTTAGATTGATTCTTAGGTTGGTGTGTTTCCCAGGAGGCGCATTATGCGCAATATTTTGATGACATCGGCAGTTGTCGTTCTGTTCGCGAGCTTGAGTTTTGCTCAGGCCCCCGGGCAAGTGTATGGCGGAACTTATTGGCCGGGTGTTTACGCAGGGCCGTTTGTTCCCCTGGTTTCGACCCCTCACGCATCGTGGAACAATCATATTCCGCCGCCCGGCGCGACCAATGCAACGGAAGGAAATGTCGCCGGAGCTTCGAGTTCCTCATCGGCTTTCTCGTCGCACCACATGGGCTTCGGTCGAGAGGCTTTCCGGGGCATGCGTATGGAAGAAATGCGCGGTGGCGAATTCCGTGGCGAGGGCATGCGCGCGGAAGGACGTCATGAGTTCGAACGTGGAGAGCGGCGCGGCGGGGCTGGCTTTGATTCCGGCATCGCCAGCTCAGAGTTTTCCGAGAGCGTAATCGTGGCAATGGGACAGCCGCATGCTTCACAGCCGAGCGGCAACCCTCGCATGATTACCAACCAGGATGTGGAGCAGGTGAATCAGAAAAATGGCTATGTGAAGTACGACGACCACGTGGAGCACATAGACTCGGCAGTCTCCCAATAAGATCGCGCGCAAACATCATTCGAGCCAGCTAGCCTTGCGTTAGCTGGCTCAATGTTTTGTAGAACTCAGGGTAAGAAATTACTGCAGCATTTGCCCCTCGAATCGTTGTTTCGCCCTGCGCCCGCAATGCGGCGACAGCGAAAGCCATGGCAATCCGATGATCTCCGAGGGAATCAATTTCTGCCCCGCGCAATTTTTGACCGCCGGGAATTTTCAGTCCATCTTCCAGTTCTTCAACTTCGGCGCCCATGGCGCGCAGATTCATGGCTACTGCTGCAATCCGGTCTGACTCTTTCACGCGCAATTCTTTTGCATCGCGAATCTCAATTCCATTTTCAGTGTAGGGAGCAATCGCGGCGAACACCGGAATCTCATCAATCAAAACCGCGCTGTCAGCGCCATGGAGCGTCATCCCCTTCAGATTGCCGCCTTTCACCTGCACCGTGCCTACGAGTTCTCCGTGATGCTCTTCGATCTGTTGCACGGAAATTCCTACACCCATCGCAATTAAAACATCCAGCAACCGGGCGCGCGTGGGGTTCATTAGCAAGTCCTGAACTAATAATTGCGAATCCGGAAACAGCGCCGCCGCGCAAAGAAAAAAGGCCGAACTGGAAATGTCTCCGGGCACTCGGCCCTCAATTGCCCGCAATTTCTGCCCGCCCTTAATTCGTACTTCATTGCCGCTCTGGTTGATCTCGCATCCAAAGGCTCGCAGCGCGATTTCACTGTGGTCGCGAGTGCGGATAGGTTCTTCTACCGCCGTTTCGCCGTCGGCAAAAAGGCCAGCAAACAACACGCAGGACTTCACCTGCGCGCTGGCCACGGGCATTTTGTAATCAATCGCCTTGAGATTTCCTCCCGTTACCTTCAGCGGAAGCTTGCCATCATCGCTCGCTGCAACCTTCGCGCCCATCGCTTCCAACGGCTTAATGACTCGTGCCATTGGCCTACGGGAAAGGGATTCGTCTCCAAAAAGCTCAGATGTAAAGTTCTGTCCGGCGAGAATTCCGCTCAACATGCGCACCGTGGAACCGGAATTCCCACAATCGAGCGGCGCGGTGGGCACCTGTAGCTGGCGGCCGCGTCCGTGGATGATTAACTTGTCGCCATCCCGCTCCCAATTCGCACCGAGCGCTTTTAGGCATCCCAACGTGCTGGCGCAGTCCGCGCCGGTGGAATAATTTTCGAGTTTGGTGTCGCCTTCAGCAATCGCCGCCAGCATCGCGTAGCGATGCGAAATGGATTTGTCCCCCGGCAGACGCACCGATCCCTGAATGTTTTTCGCCGGACGCACTACCACCGTTGAGTCGTTATTCATCTTTGATATGTCGTCTGGGTACGCCGCATCCATTCCAATGGAGGGAATTTAGAACAGATCCGGGCAGAATGTTTCCGCCAGCTTAATTCTCCGAAACATTAAACGCGCGTTTAATGGTGCCGCGTTCTTTCTGGATTTTGTCCTGCAGCAGTGTGATCGCATAAATCAACTGCTCAGGACGCGGCGGGCATCCCGGCACATAAATGTCCACCGGAATAACCTGATTCACGCTTTGTACCAGCGCATAGTTATTGAACACGCCGCCGGAAGTAGCGCACGCTCCCATGGAGATTACCCACTTGGGTTCCGGCATCTGCTCCCACAATTGGCGAATCACAGGGGCCATTTTGTTGGAGACGCGGCCTGCGATGATCATCAAGTCAGACTGACGCGGCGAAGGACGAAACACTTCGGCGCCGAAGCGGGCAATATCGAAGCGCGACGCGCCCATGGACATCATTTCGATCGCACAGCAGGCAAGCCCGAACGTCATAGGCCAAATCGAATTCTTACGCATCCAGTTCACGGCATTGTCGAGAGTGGTGAGAACCACACCCTCGGGCGTCGGGCTGCCATAAGTCAGGTCTTTGACAACTCGCTTGCCTTCTTCGATGGTTACGTAATTTCCGAATTCGATGCCTGTGCTCATGGTTTCTATTCTAAATTGTAGCTGCCAGAATTCCAACAATGAGAATGCGGTCTGAAAATTAAGGCTCTATCAGGCTTCCCAGCAGCTTCCCTTCGCTAAGGTCTTTCACCAATTTCAGAT